>SLHN01000205.1 GCA_007136145.1 Thioalkalivibrio sp. | reverse complement strand
CGATTGCTGGAACCAGACCACGGGTTTCAATCATGCCCAGGGCAATACCCATATATTCAGCCATAATATTACTCCTTAAAAGAGACAACGTTAAAAAGCGATCGGTACTGCCCAAACCAACTGCCAGGCCAAACCGCACTTACAAGACCATTGCTGCCAATCCTTACCTTCCTGCCAACGTTTTGCAGCACACTCGTTGACGGTGTCGTTCTGATCACTCTTCCCAGTGATCGATGATTCCGCAGATCGTCAGGTCGGTCATGACCTTGGGATCCGGCATGGCCCAGCGGGCGGCACTGCCGCTGGAAGTAAAGACCCATTTTCCTGGTGGGACTCCGACCGGGTCAGTGGCCACGAACAGTGCACCCGTCTGGTTCCTCAATATCCGTAGCGACGACGATTTCAGACCAGGCACCCTGCGGGTGCAGACCAGTTCGTCGGTGACGCGCATGATTTCCATCAGGCGCCTTCTCCGCCCCAGTGATCGATGATGCCGACGATCGTAAGGTCGGATGGGAACTCCTTGCTGCCCGCGGCCTCGCGGGCCGCCGACGAACCCACGCAGATGACCCAGTCACCCGGGATACATCCCACCGCATCGACCGCCACGCTACGCGAGCCGCCCTCCTTCTCCTGCACCACAAGCAGGGGACGGTGACCAAACGCATCGATGCGGTTGGTGGAAACCAGCGTTTTTTCAACCCGCATGATCTTCATCGTGCAGTTCCGGGAGACCTGTTCATCTAATGTGCGACCGTTTCAGTTTCATTCTCAACGAAGGTGCAGCGTTCGTTGCCGTGGATATCACTGACAGCCATCTGACAAAACAGCTGTTGGTTCTCGTAAAGTTTCGGGTAGCGCGATTCAACGGCGGCCTTCACGCGTTTGCAGCGTTGCACCGCGCGCTCGCGCGCCCCCGGAACATGCGAGGAGTAGTGGAAGTGAACCAGTATCGGAATGCCGAGACCATGCCGGATATTGAGTCCGGTAAAAATGCGGATTCCGACATCCATGTCGTTGGCACCTTCCTCGACCGTGTCGAGGTGCGCGAAATAGAACTTGTTGCGCAGTTGGAGCTCACTCATGGCCTCGCCAACGCAGATGAAGCGTTCATTGTGGCCGATGACCTGGTAACGTCCCGCATGGTGCTGGATCACGTATTCGATCTGCGAAAGATTCGCCTCGAGCAGGAGGAGAACGAGGCGGCGAATACCGGGCGGGGTCGTCCCCGCGCCGCGAGCCCAGCCACTCGCCTGTTCGGCCTGTGCAACGGCGCTCTCGATGTGTGCCCGGGCGTCACCCGCGTTCATCCCCAGCGTGTCCTGGTAGAGGCGGAAGCTTTCCACGTATCGATGCGGACTGATATCGCCATTGCCATCCGGCAGATGCACGCGGATAGCATCGATATCGGTATCGACTCCAACCAGCAGGATGTCGGGTGCGGCGCCGAGGCCAAAGGTATTGTCAATCGCTGCACGAAGCTCGTTCAACCGCTCGAGCGCCAGCTCGGTCGCTTGCCTGTCGTTGCTCCCGTGAGCCGCGCAGCCCTCGTGAGTGGGATTGGAGGTACTGAAGTGATAGACGGCAATCTTGAGGTAATTGCCATCCTCGCCTCCGGGAATGCCTCCGGTCAGCCGGCACAATTCACGCTGGGTCCAGTCGGCAACATCCGCCTCGACGTCGAACAGGGCGCCAGCGTATGCCTTGACATAAACAGCGTCATTGGGAGCCATTCGGAATATGAAAGGTACCAGACCTTGCAGCCGTCCGTCGGCGCATGGGCTGATGTCCACGGTGTGATAACCGCAGGACTGGATGAAACCCGAGTCCAGCAGGGATCGTTCGCAGAGCGGCTGCTGATCAAGATGCGCCCGATCGACGCAGACCTTGAACGCACGGAAGGTACAGTAGGCGTGCAGGGCGCGCAGGTTCAGCCCGGCGACCCAGGCATCCTCCAGGAGCTCGCCGGGTAACTCGAAACCCAGTCGATCTCGTGCGATCTGCTGCGCCTGATCGACGAAATCGAGTGTATGCCGGCAATCGGAGAGAGTCTTCAGGGTTCCGACGATTGCGGTGAAGCGTCCCCGGACCCCTTCTTCATATTCGAACATGCGCCGGTTGAGTTCGCGGTCGACCAGCGAATGCTCGCAGCGCTGGTCGGCGGCGACCACGCAGGCCGGATTCGGCGGGGGAGGCGCTGCCTGTTCCGGCAGGGCCCCCGCCCGGCGCATCGCGGCGAGTCGTTTGCGCGTGTTCACTCGTCTTCCCTCAGCCGCGTGCGCCGCCGGAGAGTGTCACGAGAACACCCTTCCCGTAATTACCGGAGGAACCCGTGACCCGGCTCTCGGGTGCCGCGGGTTGCTCGACCTCGCGGAAGCGCCGGGCACTGGCCGCTTCGCCACGAGGTTGTCCACGCATTGACTGGTTGCGCACCATGCTTGAAGCGCCAGCGGTCCCGGTTACACGGCTGGACGAGTCCCAGGAATCGCCAGTGATCTTGCGCCCGGCCTGGCTTCCCTCGCCGGTCAGGCGCCGCGCGGCGGCGATGGTTTCCTGTTCGTCCGCCTGCACGTCCACTGAGTCACGATGCCGGAACTCGGGAGTTCCGGTGATCAGGCCGGTAGCCTTGTTGACGGGGCCGGTGATCCGCTCGCTGTTGTATGCAGTCCCGGTAATCTCGTCGATACGGCGTTGTTGTGCCACTCGGGCTGGCGACTGGATGCTGAAATCCGCGGGCGGAGCAGGGCGCGCGGGTTCGTCCCATCGCTGGGTGCGGGAAACGAAGCGACCACTGGTCACGCATTCCGAGCCAACGTTGTCGATGCCGATATAAGGGGTGCCACTGACGGGCTCGCAGGCGCCGCGCTCGTCGCCCGTCATCACCGAGCCGCCGGCTCCCGGTCGATCGCCGGTAACGGCGGTGGCCGGAATGAGCGCACTGGAGCTGATCACGGCTTCCTGTGCGGCCACCGCAGGTGCTTCACAGAAAGCGCCGTACTGGCCGCGGCCGATGTAGGGCGTGCCGCTGATGGGTGAGCAGCCACCGGACTCGTCGCCAGTCACCCTGGGACCACGACCTACGGGGCTGCCGGTAATCGACTGTCCCCGCCAGGTCTTGTCGACTGCTACTTTTTCAACCGCTGCTACTGGGGTGCTGTCGGCGCAGACCGATTTGAGTTCATCCGCGCTGACATAATCGATTCCGGTGACGGGCTTGCACCCCCCTTTGTCGTCACCGGACATTTTTGGGTTGCGATGGACCTCCGTACCGGTCACCGTCCGCCCGGCAAGCGTCTGCATCGTCTCGACCTTGCGGGGGCCATTGACGTTGCAGAGATCGCCGAAGTCGGATGCGGTGAAATACTGATTGCCGGAGATTTCGCGGCAGGATCCAGCTTCATTTCCAGTGACCTTGGCGGATCGCCCCACCTCGGTTCCCGAGACGGGCTGCTGCCCTCGGGAAAGCATCACGCTGACCTTGCGCGGCGTGGCCGGGGCGGTCGTCCTGCACTCGGTCTGGAACTGTTCGGCCGACAGGTATTCGGTCCCTGTAACGCCGCGACATGCACCCTGTTCGTCGCCGGTGATCCGTGGGCTGCGGCCGACACTCGTGCCCGTGACCGTTCCGCCCTGTGCCGTATGAGTGACCGCTACCTTCTCGGGTGCGTTGGCGGCGTCGGCTGGGAGGGTGTAACCCGTGCCAGTCACGGAGCGGTTCGCTCCGTACTCGTTGCCGGTGACGCGCGGAGAGAGCCCCACCACGGTGCCCGTGACCGATTGACCCTTGGACGTATCGGCAGTACCAATCTTCGCTGGTGTCAACGGCGGCTTGGTGGCACAGAACTCGTCGAAGTGCTGGGCCGCGAGATATTCCGTCCCCGTGATGCCCTTGCAGGCACCCAGTTCGTCACCTGTCATCCGGGTCGAACGCCCAACCTCAGTGCCCGTGACCTTGCGTTCACGACTGGTCGAGCTGACTCCCACCTTGGTCGGAGCGGGTTGGGGGCGTGTTGTGCATTGCTGCTCGAACAGCTCGGCACCGATGTATTCCGTACCCGTTATCTCCCTGCAGGCGCCGGATTCGTTCCCGGTGAGCTTCTTGCTGCGTTCGACCATGGTTCCGGTCACGGTCTGACCGGACAGGGTATGCCCTTCAGCGACTTTCGGCGGCGCCGGGATTTCGAGGCGAGCACGTACCCGGCCACTCGGCCGCTTGCTCGACTTGGTCTTGGCAGCGGTGGCACGACCGGTCAGCGACTGCACCTTTCGCCGCTGCATTGCAATCTGGCGTCCGGTGGCGCCGGTTGACATGGCGGATTGCCAATCCTGGTCAGGCATCGCGACCGCGACCCGGGCCAGATGGTTGGCACGCACCAGACCGGCCTTGCCACTCCGTGCAAGCGCTTCGCGGCGGGCACGTGCAAGCGCCCGCCCTTTCGGGAGAGGATTCATTGGCGTTTTGGAAGCCTCGCGGGATGCTGCGGGTCGATACGTTGAGCGTACCGGCTCGCGTTGCGCCGCCGGGACCCGGCCAGTGGTGGCGTCCTGACAGTCACAGGGTGCTCCCTCCGTGCAATCGCAGTCGTGCGTGGCGGAAGCGGTAGTCGTCGGGTCTGCCGAGGAGGCCGGGGCGGGACGCTGACGACCGCTGGGTCGATTGGAGGTGACCTTGAGTGCCGCCTTGCCGGACTGGCTCAACGCCTGGCGGCGTGCTTGGGCAGCCTTGCGGCCCGCGGGGGCAATGGCCTGCATGGCCTCAATTACCTCCTCGGGTGGACGCGCTGGCTGGCTGGATACAGCGGGTTTCGTGAACGCGGCAGACGCCCGACGAGGCGATGCCTCTTGCCTGGCGGCCGCGGACTTGACGAATGCGGACTTGCCATGCAAAGCCATCG
>SLHN01000289.1 GCA_007136145.1 Thioalkalivibrio sp. | reverse complement strand
TACACCCCGGTACCCGGAGATCGCGGGCTTCTCGATGAGGACTCTCGCCGCAGCGGCCCAGACACGGCGCCCGACACACTACCCACGCGGGTGATGTTGTGCGTGCAGCGCCTGCAGCCGCGCACGCGCCACATGTGTATAAATCTGGGTGGTCGACAGGCTGCTATGCCCAAGCAGCATCTGCACCACGCGCAGGTCGGCCCCGTGGTCGAGCAGGTGCGTGGCGAAGGCATGGCGGAGAGTATGCGGCGACAGGGGCACCGTGATGCCGGCCATCGCGGCACATTGCTTGATGCGGTACCAGAACGCCTGCCGGGTCATGCCCGCCCCACGACGGGTTACGAATACAGCCTCGCTCGGAGAATGACCATGCATCAGTGCTGGCCGGCCCACGGCCAGGTAGGTCCGAAGCCAGTCCCCGGCCTCCTCCCCCAGCGGAACCAGACGTTCGCGCGACCCCTTACCGGTCACTCGCAGTACTCCCTGGCGAGCATTGACCTGGGATTGCTGCAGCGTCACCAGTTCCGAAACACGCAGGCCAGTAGCGTAGAGGAGTTCCAGCATCGATCGGTCGCGCAGGCCAATAGGGGTATCCGGGTCCGGCGCGTCAAGTAGCGCCTCCACCTGGGCCTCGGAAAGACTGCCCGGCAGAGGTCGACCGATTCGCGGGATATCGATGCGCGCGGTGGGATCGTCGCCACGCATGCCACGCGCGACCAGAAACCGGTAAAAGCGTCGTTGGCTCGACAACCAGCGCGCGACGGATTTTGGCCGAAAACCTGTCTGCATACGCTCGGCCAGAAACGCGAGAAGGTCCGCGCGGCTGGCTTCAACCAGAGTCGCCCCTCGCTCTGCGAGCCAGAGCGAAAGGGCTTGGAGATCGCGCCGATAGGCATCAAGGGTCAGGCGCGCAAGACCATCGACCGCCCAGAGTTCGTCCAGAAAACGGTCGAGAACCGGGTCCGGGTGCTGGGACCCGGACACCTGCCCCACCGCAACGATCTCAGTCGTTCTTCTCACCGGCCGCGGTGCCGTGGGCACCGAACTTGGCCGCGATCGCGTCGAAGACCTTGGTCAGTTCCAATGGCAACGGGAAGAAGATGGTGTTGGCCTGACTGCTGTTGGACATGTCCGCCATGGTCTGCAGGTAACGCAACTGCAGGGCCGCCGGGTTCTGGCTGATGATATTCGCCGCCTGCGACAGCTTCTCGGCCGCCTGCAGTTCACCCTCGGCGTGAATGACCTTAGCGCGCCGTTCACGCTCGGCCTCGGCCTGGCGCGCGATCGCGCGGATCATTGACTCGTTCAGATCGACATGCTTGATCTCAACGTTGGTGACCTTGATTCCCCAGGAGTCGGTCTGCGAGTCCAGAATCTCCTGGATGTCGGCATTGAGCTTGTCGCGCTCGGAGAGCATTTCATCCAGATCGTGCTTACCGAGCACCGAGCGCAATGTGGTCTGGGCCAACTGGCTCGTCGCCGCGAAATAGTCCTCGACCTGAATCACCGATTTCGCGGAGTCGACCACGCGGAAATACAGCACCGCGTTCACGCGCACGGTCACGTTATCCTGGGAAATCACGTCCTGGCTAGGCACGTCGAGGGTGATGATGCGCAGATCCACCTTCACCATCTGTTGAATTCCCGGGATGATGATGATCAGACCTGGACCCTTCACGGCCTGGAAACGCCCGAGGAAGAAGACCACACCGCGCTCGTATTCGCGCAACACCTTGATGGACATCGCGATCAGCGCGACAACCACCACTAACGGGAAAAGATACGCTCCGGTCATTGGGACTTCTCCTTCACTTGGGTTGTTGGGAAGCGACCGCTGCGACAAACGGTTGGGCAACGGCAATGCATTCAGGATCTCGACTCAATGCTCGCGGTGGCATCGTCCGACACCGGCTCGACTTTCAGACGCAATCCTTCGATCGCGAGCACGCGAACCCGGTCTCCCTCCAGCACTGGCTCGGTAGTGTCGGCCGTCCACAGTTCACTGTGCACGTACACCCGCCCGCTGCGGTCGAAGTCCTCGCGCGCCTCGCCGATCATTCCGATCATCTCCCCGCGCCCGATCGTTGGCGTGATCTTCCTGAGACGCATCAGGCGCCCGATCACCCAAATGGAAAAGACACCCACCACGATGGCGGTACCGAAAACCAGCGGCAGCGAAATATTCAAGTCCGGATCGTCCCAAAGAATGATTGACCCCGTGATGAAGGAGATCATGCCACCGATGCCCAGTATCCCGAAACTGGGAAGGAAAGCCTCAGCGACCATGAAGATCAGGCCCAGCAGGATCAGGGCCAGGCCGGCATAGTTCACCGGCATCACCTGCAGTGCGTAGAAAGCGAGCACCAGCGAAATGGCGCCGATCACTCCAGGGTAGATCGCTCCGGGATTGGAGAGTTCGAAAATGATACCGTAGATACCGATCAGCATCAGGATGTAAGCGATGTTCGGACTGGTAATGACCGCCAACAGGTTGGTACGCCAATCGGGGTCGACCCGGACCACTTCGATATTCGCGGTGTCGAGAACTTTCTCGCCCCAGGCCATGCGCACGCTATGGCCGTCCAGTTGTTCGAGGAGATCCTCGAGATTCTCGGCCACGAACTCGATCACGTTGAGTTCCAGGGCTTCGCGGGCGCCGATGTTGGAGCCTTCACGCACGGCTTCCTCGGCCCAGTCGGCGTTGCGACCAAAGCGCTCGGCGAGACCCCGGATATAGGAGACGGCGTCCTCCAGAACCTTGCGCTCCATCGCTGTCTCGCCTCGACGCGCTTCGTCGTTGTCCTTGGCCTTCGCCTCGCTCTTGTCCCCGGCTTCAACCGCCGCGTCATCTTCACCGGTTGCGTCATCGGCCGACTCGACTTTCTCCGCATTGCGGCCGTTCCGGTCATCGCTGCGCGAGGGCCGGCTGTCGCCGTCGTCGAGACCGGGGAAACCACCACCCATCTGCACCGGCGTCGCCGAGCCGATGTTGGTCGCCGGGGTCATCGCCGCGACATGCGAGCCATAGAGCATATAGGTACCGGCGCTCGCGGCGCGTCCGCCTGCCGGGTGGACATAGGTCACCACCGGAACTTCCGAGGCCAGTATCGCCTTCACAATGTCCCGCATCGATGAATCGAGGCCACCGGGCGTATCCAGCTTCAACACCAGGAGTTCGGCCTCATCGCGCCCCGCGCGCTCTATGCCACGGATGATGTAGTCACCGGTGGCCGGGCCGATAGCATCGGAAACCGTCAGCAACAGCGCCTGTTTACGGTCGCCCTCGCCCGATGCGGCAAGCAGCCAGCCAGCGGCGAACAGCAGCAACGCAGCCCAGAGGATCAGGCGCAACGTGGATTTCATCGAGTGCAGACGCATTGTCTTGTCCTAACCGTTGAAGGTCTCGCTGGAATGCTGTAACCAATCCGACGTTGCGGGTCGATTCGACAGCCGCGGGCTACGGAGGCGATTCCAGCTAATTGCACGGACCTGCCCATCCGCCACCCACCCTCCGTAGGTTACAGGTTTGCGGTAGTGCCATCTTACCGAAGTGGACAACAAGGGCCGACGGTGGTTTCACCGGTACTCGCCGCATCGAGAACCGGGAAAATCACAGCGCCCGGCCGAGGCAGTCAAAGCAGGCCAGTGCCGACGCGCCGTGAGGTGCCATTCCTCTCCACCTTCGGTATCCTCACGCCATCGACGCCCAACCCTTTCCGGCAAGCGAGGCGGATCATTACATGATCGATAGCATGACCGCGCGGTCACCCCCCCTGCTCGGTTTCGCGGCATGGAGCGGGGCCGGCAAAACGACGTTGCTGCGGCAGCTGCTGCCCATACTACGCGGCAGCGGGCTGCGAGTCGCGTTGATCAAGCATGCCCATCACGACTTCGACATCGATCAACCGGGAAAAGACAGCTACGAGCTCCGGCGGGCTGGCGCGGACCAGGTCCTCGTGGCTTCGAACCGGCGCCTGGCATTGATGGTGGAGAATCCGGAAGGGCAGGAGGCCGAACCCGTCCTTCACGAACTGATCGTGAGGCTTGATCCGGGACGAACCGACCTCATTCTAGTCGAGGGTTTCAAACATGAAGCAATTCCCAAAGTCGAGGTTTACCGACCCGCACTGGGCAGGCCCCTCATGTGCACCGACGATCCGCACATCATCGCCGTAGCCACCGACAGCCCCGAATCGGTTCCTCATGGTATCCCGGCCCTGCCCCTGAACGATATACGGGCGATTGCCACCTTCATTGGCGAGCAGTTCCATTTTCACGGACCAAACGCGAACCCACAACCTTGAAACGCGAGGACGTCGTTATGGACGAGCACGACCCAGCCATGCTTACTGTGGAGCAGGCACTCGAACGCGTGCTCAGCGCCTGCGTGCCTGTAAAGGGGAACGATACCCTGGCGATCACGGATGCGCTGGACCGTGTGCTGGCTGAACCAGTAACCGCCCGCATCGATGTGCCATCGGCGCGGGTTTCCGCGATGGACGGGTTCGCGCTGAGCACCACGAGCACGCGCGCAGGAGCAAGGCTGCGAATAGCCGGAGTATCCGCCGCCGGGCATCCCTGGAATGGGCAACTGGCCACCGGCGAGTGCGTACGGATACTGACCGGGGCGGTGATACCCGAAAGCGCCGACACCGTGGTTATTCAAGAACATGCTCGTGCCGAGGGCGGATTCATTACGCTCGAGAGGCAACCGCGCGCCGGAGTGCATATCCGGAATCCTGGAGAAGATACCCGGGCCGGCACCGTCATCCTCGGACCGGGCCGGCGCCTCACCGCCGCCGACATCGGCCTACTGGCATCCCAGGGCATCAGTGACGTCACTGTGGTTCGACGCCCGAAAGTGGCTTTCTTCACCACCGGGGACGAGCTGGTACCAATCGGTCAGACCCTGGGTCCAGGCCAAATTCACGACAGTAACCGCTATACATTGCGCGCACTGCT
>SLHN01000020.1 GCA_007136145.1 Thioalkalivibrio sp. | reverse complement strand
GGCACCCTGAAATCCTGGATGGGGCATACCCACTTCCTCACCCGAACGTTGCCTCGGGTGAGCACCGAGATGAGTCTCCATGTCCTGGCGTACAACCTGAAACGCGTGATCCGAATTTTGGGCGCCCGGCCTTTGATCATGGCCATGTCGCGGGCCTGACGCCCCGCTTTGCCCGCAGAACGGTGGGTGCCCCAGCCACCGTCTTCACCGCCTCCCAGCCGGATCCGGGTGACGACCCCAGAACCTCCCGTGCCCTGGTTGATCCCGCTCATGGCGGCGGATGCCGCCCGAGAGTCTCAGACGGCCATCCTCACAGCGGATCGACTCCCAAATCCGAGTTTTTACACGGTCTGGGTCGCTTCCTGACACGTGGCTCGTCGGTGAGGCTCCCAAGAATTGCTTGATTGCGTTCGCGGAACTCTCGCTTGGGACCGACTCTGGTCGCTGTGGAGAGCAAACGACTCTGCGCCCCGTCGTCGGAATCGGAGGAGGCGGCTACTGTCCGACGGGTGCGGTCGTGGTCACGCCTTTCGTCCCGGCTCGGTGGCCCGGGGACCAGCCTGCGATGGTTTGAGAAGCACGCGGCGACGGTGATGCCTCAGAACCAGGTGGCTTCACAGGCCCGTGGTCGGGCACGGCAGCCAACGCTCGCTGCGGCGGAATTGGGTCGGGGGCCGAAAAGGGGGTGGGCACCGGGCGGGCACATTTCGGGCACAGGCCCAAAATGGGGGCTCAAGCTACGGCGACGGGCAGCGCTCGTGCGGGTTGGCCGAAACGGGGCACAGGAATGAGCGTTGTTCGCGAGGGTCAGCGCTCGGGGGAAAAACAGGGTTCCGCAAGCAACTGATTTCTATTGAAATGGCGCGCCCGAAGGGATTCGAACCCCTGGCCTCTGCCTCCGGAGGGCAGCGCTCTATCCAGCTGAGCTACGGGCGCATTGGAGATATCATACCCGAAAATGGCGTCTGGTCACCGTGCCCTGAGGAACTTCCAGCATGAAAGGACCCGCGCGTATCGCTCGCCGGTGGAAGGTGGTACTCGATCGCCTCGGCGGTCGTTGGTCTGCCTCCGGCGAGGAGATTCTTCCTGCCCTTCCATCAGGGGCGTAAAACCGAAGGCCAACCATGACGGCCCAGCATGCGCAAGAGGATTGGATTCAAACGGCTCATGGCCGTCTCTGGCACTGCGTAATCGGAGCGGATCGACCAGGCGTGCCCCTGTTGGTCGTGCACGGGGGCCCCGGGTTTCTGAGCATGACGGAAACGATCAGCGAGCTCGCGGCAGAGCGCCCGGTGCATTTCTACGATCAGTTGGGTTGTGGACGCAGCGACAAGGCCGCTGATCCGGATTTCTACTCGCCCGAGCACTACGTCCGGGAGTTGGCCGAGGTTTGCAACGCCCTGGGTTTGAGTGAGTTCTGCCTGATGGGCTTTTCGTGGGGGGCGCTGCTGATCGCTCTTTATCTCTTGGAAGAACAACCATCCTCGGTCAAGGCAGCCATTTTTGGTGGTCCGCTCCTTGGCACGCCGAGCTGGGATGCCGATCAGCGGGAGAACATCCGCCGTATGCCTCCTGACGTGCAAAAAGCCATTCTGGAGGGCGAACAGAACGGGGATTACGGTAGCGAGGCCTATCAAAACGCCATGATGGCCTATTATCGCCGGCACTTGTGCCGGCTCGAGCCTTGGCCGGGTTACGTGTTGGAAGCCTTTGGCAAGTTGAACATGGATGTCTACGGTCGACTCTGGGGGCCAAGCGAATTCACCATCACGGGCAAACTCAAGGGCTATGATCTGATACCGCGCCTGAGTGCGCTTACGATTCCGGTCTTGCTTACCTGCGGAGACTTCGACGAAGCCGGGGTAAAGACACTCAAGGACTGCCAGATGGCGATGGCCAACGCGCATTTGGCCGTGCTTCCCAACGCTTCGCACCTGCATCACATCGAAAAGCCAGACCTGTTCCTGGGTATTGTGCGCGGGTTTCTGCGCGAGTCTCTTGAGAGGAATCAGACGAATGAGTTCAGGCCCTGCTGACAGCCGCCCGGTTATGGCTTGACGAGCGAGGGATAGCCTATACTCGTTCCCCTGTTCGAGCCGCGCGCGATATCCTGTTTTGAAGAGTGGGCTCCAGCCGGCCATGTTGCGGAGGAAGAAAGTGGCAGATCAAGAAATCAAGATGGACTCGGGAAACAAGTTCCTGATGGTTGTCTCCCTGCTCGTGCTGGCAGCCGTGGTTGCGTTTCTGGTGTACCACCTGGTTGGGTTTCTGGGGCAGGTGGCCTTGGGTGAACGCGAGCCAGCCCCGGGTCTGGTCGAAACAGCGGATGAACGTATTGCCCCCGTTGGGCGGGTTGAGGTTGCTGCCGTCGATCAGGATGCGGCTCCGCCCGCTCCGAAGCCCGCGACGGAGGTCTACAGCTCGGTTTGTGCGGCCTGTCACAACGCCGGTGTCGCTGGTGCCCCAAAGATCGACGATGGCGATGAATGGCAAAGCCGTTTGGCGGACAAGGGTCTCGAAACCTTGGTTTCCCATTCGATCGATGGGTTCCAGGGCATGCCGGCAAGGGGCGGTAATCCCAATCTGAGTGATGAGGAGGTCGCCGATACCGTGGCGTATATGCTGGAGCGGGCCGGGGTGACAGCCGACGACTCCGATGCAACGGAGGTCGCCGCAACCGAGGCACCCCCGGCCGAGGAAGAGGCGGTCGCTTCTGTGGTGAATGGAGACGCCGAAGCCGGCAAGACCCGCTACACGACCTGTGCCGGATGTCATGGCGCGGAAGGCGCGGGTATGGGCATTTTCCCGAAGCTGGCCGGGCAGAGCGCCGATTACGTTGCTGGCCGCCTGCAGCAGTACCGCGCGGGTGAGCAGGTGGGCCCGAACTCGGCGCTGATGGTGCCTCACGCGTCGGCGCTATCGGACGAGGCTATTGCCGATCTTGCGGCATATGTGGCCACGTTCGGCAAAGCTGAGGAAGCCGAGCCAGTGGCCGACGAGGAGCCGGTTACCGAGGAGGAAGCCGCCACTGAGGAGTCGGCCAGGGACGATGGTTCGGTAGCGGCTGAGGAAACCACGTCGGTTGACGAAGATGCCGAGGTCGCCTCGGCGCCGGCGGGTGATGTCGAGGCGGGCAAGGGTCGGTACGCGGCCTGCGCCAGTTGCCACGGCCAGGCCGGCCAGGGCATGGGCATATTCCCGAAGGTTTCCGGGCAGAGCGCGGAATACGTGGCCGATCGCCTTAGGCAGTATCGTGCGGGTGAGCAGGTCGGTCCTAATACGGCGCTGATGATGCCGCAAGCGATGTCGCTTTCGGATGAGGCCATCGCCGACCTTGCGGCATACATTGCCACGCTGGAGTAGATGAATCCGCTTGGAGCGCATTACCGCTCCAGACAATGGTGTGGATGGATCCGGGATCCTGGGTTCGGCCTGGACCCGGAATCCAACGGCATGCAAGCTGCAGGCGCAGCCCCGTAGCTTGTTTGACAGAAGCGGCCTTACTCCAGGCGCCATCGATCCAGCGCACGGAATCCGAGTGCTTCGGTCAGGTGCGGCGTTCGGATCTCCTCGCTGCCGTTGATGTCGGCGATGCTGCGGGCCACACGAAGGATACGGTGGTAGGCGCGGGCGGAGAGTCGAAATTTCTCCACCGCTTGCTCGAGCAGGGTCCGGTCTGCCGCGGTCAGGCATGCGTAATGATCGAGTTCCCTGCCGCTCAGCGAGCTGTTCATCTTGCCTTGCCGATTGCGCTGACGTTCGTGCGCCTGCCGTACCCTCGCGCCCACGGTTGCTGAATCCTCATCCTGTCCCGGTACCGGAACGAGTTCGGTGGTGGGCAGGCGTGGTACCTCCACCGCGATGTCGATACGGTCGATCAGGGGTGCCGAAAGCCGCCTGCGATGTCGCGCGCGTTGTTCGGGCGAGCACACGCAGCGGTCGGCAAGATCGCAGTCGAAGCCCTGCGGGCACGGGTTCATCGCACCCACCAGTTGAAATCGGGCAGGGTACTCGGCCTGCCGTGCCGCACGGGCAATGTGGATGACTCCGGTCTCCAGAGGTTCGCGCAGCACATCGAGCACCCGTCGGTCGAATTCGGTCATCTCGTCCAGAAACAGAATACCGTTGTGCGCCAGCGAGATCTCTCCGGGACGCGGATTCGAACCGCCACCCACCAGAGCGACGCCGGATGCGGTGTGATGCGGAGAGCGAAATGGCCGGCTGCGCCAGCTTCGGCGCAGGTGATCCGAGCCGCGCAGGCTGTGGATGGCCGCGGTCTCCATCGCTTCCGCATCATCCATGGGCGGCAGAATCCCGGGGATGCGTGCCGCGAGCATCGATTTGCCGCTCCCGGGTGGGCCGATCATCAGCAGGTGATGTCCGCCCGCCGCGGCGATCTCAAGCGCCCGACGCGCCTGGCGTTGCCCGCGAACATCGGCGAGGTCCGGCGCATCGATGGGTTGGGCTTCGGGCGGTTCGGCCGGTGGCAGGGTGGCCCTGCCATTCAACGCCGCACAGACATCGAGCAGGTGTTCGGCGGTCACCACGTTTGCGCCGCTGGCGACTGCGGCCTCGGCTCCGTCGTCCGGGTTCAGCACCAGTTCGTGTCCACTATCGCGCGCGGCGAGACTCGCGGGCAGGGTGCCGCCGACCGCGCGCAGGCGGCCGTCGAGTCCCAGTTCGCCGAGGAATTCTCGCGCGCTCAGCGCGCTGCGTGGTATCTGGTCGCTTGCGGCGAGGATGCCGAGGGCGATCCCCAGATCAAAGCGGCCACCGTCCTTGGGCAGATCCGCCGGGGCTAGGTTGACGGTGATGCGCCGGCGCGGAAACTCGAAGCCGCTGGTCTGGATCGCAGCGCGCACGCGGTCTCGGCTCTCGCGCACGGCGGCTTCCGGAAGCCCGACGATCTGGAATCCGGGCAGTCCGTTGGCGAGATGCGTTTCGATGCGGACGAGGGGCGCGCGGAT
>SLHN01000264.1 GCA_007136145.1 Thioalkalivibrio sp. | reverse complement strand
TGCAGCGCCATGGCGACCTCATTGTACTCCTGGACGCTCATTCCGGATTCCTCCACGGCCTGCATCATCTGCTCCTGGGCCTCCTGCTGCATGGCCTGTGCCTCGGCCTCATCCGTTGCGGATTGCAGGCGCTCGGAGAAATCCTCACGAATCTCCTGCACCGCGACAAAGGCATCGACAAACGCATCGACCGTCTGTTCCGTCATGGCCGCGGTAGCCGGGGTCTGCTCACCGAAGGCCGGCGCCTGACCAGCCCCACCACCAGCACTTTGAGCAACGGCGGTGCCGCCAGCGGCGAACAGTGCGGCGACGGCAATGGTCAATACAGTCTTTCGAATCGTCATGAATACTCCTTTGCATTTGCTGAATTTGCAATCAAAACAGAGAGCAGAATTCGTGCCAGACTCGGAACCAGCTTAACAAAGCACCATAATTCAACAGGCTACATTCCCTTTGGAGTGCTTCTGCCGCGCCCAGGACTCATGAAATTCCGTAGCATCGCGCCACATGTATCAAGTTGACACGGCTCCGATCGTCACACATCAATGGCGGGCCGCCAGTTTGCGGTACAGCGTCTTACGTCCGATGCCCAGGATGCGGGCTGCGCGTTGCTTGTTGCCCCCGGTAAAGGCCAGAACCTGCCGGATATAGCGCTCCTCCAGTTCATCGAGCGTCTCCCACTCGTCCTCCGCCAGCCCCCCGCCGGCCGGGTCCGCAACCGACTCGAGATCACCAGAAGGGTCCGTCCGGACCCGCTCCGGCAGGTCCTCGATTCCGATGGTGTCGTCCCGTGTCAGGGTCGCGGCGCGCTCCACCAACGCCGCGAGTTCGCGCACGTTTCCGGGGAACCGGTAGCGCGACAGACGGCGCAACGCGTCGGGCGCCAGGCTCCGTGGGCTCGATCCCTTGCTCAACGCATGGCGACGAAGGAAAAAATCCAGAAGCTGTACTAGATCCTCGCCGCGCGCGCGCAGCGGCGGAACCTCGATGCGAAAGGTCTCGAGTCGGAAGAACAGGTCCTCCCGGAAGCCACCCTCGGCCATCAGGTCGGCGATATCCCGGTGAGTCGCGGCGACGATGCGGACATCGGTGCACACCTCTTCATTGGATCCCACGGGCCGCACCCGCCCATCCTGCAGCAGGCGCAGGAGCTTGGTCTGCATCGACGCCGGCATTTCGCCGATCTCGTCCAGAAAAAGCGTGCCTCCGTCGGCTTCAAGGAATAGCCCCTTTCGAGCGCCGCGCGCACCGCTGAAGGCGCCCGCCGCATGGCCCAGCAGTTCCGATTCCAACAGGGTTTCCGGGATCCCGGCACAGTTGATCGCGACGAACGGCTTGCCGGCGCGAGGGCTTTCCTCGTGCAGCGCACGCGCGACCAGTTCCTTGCCCGTACCGGACTCCCCGGTGATCAGCACACTGCCGTCGGAACGGGCGATGCGCCGGATCAAGTCGAACAGTCGCAGCATCGCAGGGCTCTTGCCGTGCATGCCATGGAACCCATCGTCACCCAGCACCTGCCGGTACTGTTGCACTTCGTTACGGAGCCGCCGTGTCTGCAGCACACGATCCGCCGCGATCCGCAGGTGCTCCAGATCAATCGGCTTGGTTAGAAAGTCATCCGCTCCCGCCTTTAATGCGGCGACCGCCTGGTCGATGGTGCCGAATCCGGTCAGCATGATGAATCCCGGCGCAGGCACCAACGCCCGGCTCCGCTCCAGAACCGCAAACCCGTCCGCCCCCGGCAAACGCAAGTCGCTGACGACCAGGGAAAACGTCTGTTCCCGCAGCAGCGTGAGCGCCTCCTCAGCCGTGGCCACCGCAGACACGGAGTACCCGGCCTCGGCCAATTCCTCCTGCAGAAGTTCACGATGCCCCGAGTCATCCTCGACCACGAGCACCGCATTTCTGGTCTCGTTAAGGGCAGCGGACAGGCTATCATTCATCAGCACCTCGCTCGGACAGCGGCAGGGTGATCACGAAACGGGTTCCGGGAGACCAGGCGCGGTCCAGCCGAATCTCCCCGCCATGGTCCTCGATCGCGACATGCGCCACTGCGAGGCCCAGACCGGTTCCCTCCCCGGTCGGCTTGGTGGTGAAAAACGGCTCGAAAAGATGATCGACATGAGCTTCGGCGATACCCGGCCCATCGTCGACCACTGTGATCTCCAACATTTCGCCGGACTCGTGCTCTATCTTCCGCCAGTTGACCATCACGCGCTCGCGCGCGGCGTGGATCGCGTTCTCCAGAAGATTTCCCAATGCCTGTTCAAGACGCACGGGATCCGCCTGGATGGACAACATGCCAGAGTTGTTGTCGGCTGGCGCGGCCTGAACGTCGATCTCTGGGCGCTGTGCGCCGATTTGAATCCGTGAAACGACATCCGCCATCAATGATCGAACGGCGATCTCGCGCCGGTTCAGGGGATTGCGGCGCGCAAAGTTCAGCAACTGTCGAACGATGTGTTCGACCCGGCCAAGTTCGGCCAGCAGCCTCTCCATCTCGGTCGCGGTGGGAGATCCATCGGGCACCCCGCGCCGGGCGCGCTGCGCACGTCCGGCAATGACTCCGAGTGGTGTCCCCAGTTCGTGCGCCACTCCAGCCGCCAATTGACCGATCGCTGCCAGCTTCTCGGACTGGCGCAACTTCTCTTCGAGCTCCGCGCGTTGGGCGCGCTGCGCCTCCAGCGCGCGTTCCGAATCCTCGCGCCGTTCGAGCATCGCGTTCATGGTGGTAGCAAGCAGCCGCAGCTCCTGAGGCCCTTGCTCCGGCACGCGCAGGCCCCGGGTGCCGGTACCGACCTTCTCCATCGCGCCCGCAAGCCGATTCACGTGCCGCCCGACCGCACGGTGATGCCCGACCAGGACCACGAGCAGGAAGAGCAACGAAAGCAGGACAATGGCCACGCCACCCTGCCAGCGCATCTGCGCGATATAGGCCTGGAAACGGGTCACGTCGCGCGTCGTCTGCAGGAGCCCGACGATTCGCCCGCCAGCATCCGTGAGCGGCAGAAAGTACGAAAACACCTCGCGCCCCTGGCGCTCGTCAAAGGCTCCCTGGCTGCCTGTGGCAGTGATCAGACGGGCTTCGCGACGGCGTTCCAGCGAGGGGCTTCGCGGCCCGCTGGTTGCAACCAGATCGCCATGGGAATCGTACACGTAAACACCGAAGACCTGTTCCAGCTGAAATGCCGAATCCAGCGCCTGTTGCACATCCACCGCATCACGTCGAACCATTGCCGCCGAAATCGGCAGGCGGATGGAACGCGCTACCAGCTCGATGTCCTCCTGCATGCGCAGCTCCATTTGCTGCTCGAACTCGCGCAGGCCCAGCATACCCAGCGCCACCAGCACCGTGAGCAGGGGGAGCAAAACAAAGGCCAGCACGGCGGTACGCAGGCTGTTGAACGACATGGGCATTCCGGTGTCCTTTCACACTTCTTCAGGCGATTGCCGGAAAACAGGATAACGGGTTACGCCGGATTTTCTTTCGCCGGCAAGGCGCCCTCCCGGGCGCATGGTGGTTCCGTCCTCCCGGGCGGGCAATGCATCCGACGGACGAAAAGACCGGCAAGGCGGTAGCTCGTTTGACAGAAATCGTCTCAGGCACCATCAGCGTCATTGGACGCGTGAATTGACACCGGGTCAACCGTGTCCGAACAGAGCTGCGGGGGCAACAGGATGTCCCGACCAGGCGAATCTGGCGTGCCGCCGCGGGAGCGCACCCAGGCTGGGAAAAAAAATGGCGCGAACCGGAGTCCGCGCCAAATAAACCACCAAAGGAGGATGGAGGAGTACGGTGATCGTTGCGGGGGGCAAGCAATCACCGTATGAGCATCTTCTAATATGCGGTTCCAGCTGTCAACCCCCTTTTGCCGCAATCAGACGTCAATCCGGGCCTCGGTGCTTCCATTCCCCGTTCACCCCATGGTGGTGCTGATGAAACCGTCGTCGCGAGAAGCGTGGCGATGGTGAAAATGACGGGACTGGGACCGCTTTGCCACAATGCAGTTCCACACCCGCCCATCGGATTGCCGTCATGCTCGGATTCGTTACCATTCCTGTTACCGCCTTCGAACAGAACGCGACTCTGCTCTGGTGTAAGGAGACGCTCGAAGCAGCGTGGGTGGATCCTGGCGGATCAGCGGAAACCTTGCTGGCGGCAGCCAACGAGCGGCAATTGAATCTCCGTCAGATTCTCCTGACCCATGGCCACCTGGACCACGTCGGGGCCGCCCGCGAGCTCGCGGACCTGGCAGGCATCCCCATCATCGGTCCCGGCGAGGCCGACCGCTTCTGGCTGGAACAACTCCCGATGCAGGCCAGGATGTTCGGCACCGAAGAGGTCAAGGCGTTTCTTCCCGACCGTTGGCTGTGCGAAGGGGATCAGGTGCACGTAGGCCGACAGGTGCTGGATGTTTACCACTGTCCCGGCCACACTCCTGGCCATATGATCTTCCACCACGCGCCCAGCCAGCTCGCAATCGTGGGAGACGTGCTATTCGCCGGGAGCATCGGCCGCACCGATTTTCCCCAGGGAAATCACCAGGAACTGCTCAGTTCCATCGCCGGCAAGCTCTGGCCGCTGGGTCCCGAAACCCGCTTCATTCCCGGCCATGGCCCGATGTCGACATTCGGCGAGGAACGACGCAGCAACCCGTTCGTCGCAGACCGGGTGCTGGGGTCGAGCCGCTGAGTTCAGCAGTGGGGCACCGGGGGACCCTGGCCTACGGGCGGCGAAGAACGCAATTGGCTGCGATTGTTTCACCGTACATCGTTCGTCGTGAACGGTCGCCGCTTTCGATGTCCACTAGCGTGAAAGAACCCGCGTAGGGTGCCGTGAGGCGCAGCCGAACCGCACCGACACCACGCCGGCCGTGGACCCCGGGCTCACGGGCCTCGAACGGTGCGATTCGCTGCGCTCATTGACACCCTGATATGGATTGCATCGCAACTATCTGTGCCAAAAGGTCCTTTTTTGGCGCAGATATTCGCCGATCCAGAAGACTTCATGGATTGCGATGCGATCCATGGGGTCTACGC
>SLHN01000141.1 GCA_007136145.1 Thioalkalivibrio sp. | reverse complement strand
TCGCAAGGCTCAGGAACATGAACATGGAGAAAGCCAGAATCCAGAAGGTCAATCCGAGACCCAAGGCCGCGGCGCCGGCGATCACGCGGATTGTGTACAACGCCGCCAGCACCAGGACATCGACCATCATCCGTCGCTTGAGGTCGATCGAATATGCCACCGTGAGCACGTAATACACCGCCAGTACCGCGGTGAACACCCAGGGCAGAAAAACGACTGCACCGGCAAAGGCGAGTAGCAGCAGGATCGGCACCGCCACCAGGCCGGTTTTCACCGACAGCGCGCCACAAGCCAGGGGGCGTGCGTGCTTGGTCGGGTGCCGCCGGTCCTCGGGCAGGTCCAGGAGATCGTTCAGCAGGTAGACGCTGGAGGCACAGAGCCCGAAAAAGAGGAATGCGAGAACACCCTGGGTCACCAGCATCGGGTCGGCGATCTGGTGGGATGCCAGCAGCGGCACAAAAATAAGCAGGTTCTTCAGCCATTGATGGAGCCGCAGGGCCTTGAACCAGGTGTTGACCGACGTCCCCCCGGCGACCAGAACCTCCACCGGAGTGCCCAACGCCTTCACCCTCCGTATCAGCCCCGGTTGTGGCTTCACCAGGTAGCCGCGGCGAGCGACCTGGAGGACCGGAAGGTCGTCGTGAGCGTTGCCGACATAGTCGAAACCGCGTTCGCCATAGCGTTCCACCAGGACATCGCGCTTGTTCCCGGCCGACAGGTTGCGAGTGCCGTCGGTAGCCAGGACGTCGTCAAACACCTGCAGGTGGTCGGCAATCTGTCGTGCCCAGGCATGGTGGCTGGCGGTAGCCAGCACGATGGTGCGGCCCGCATTCCGTTCCGCTCGAACCCAGGCCAACACCTCAAGATCGAAAGGAAGATGGTCGACATCGATCCGAATCGTCGCCGCCAGGCGCTCCTTCAGAACGGCTCTCCCGCTCTTGAGCCAGACCAGAGGTTGCCAGAAAGCCAGCGGCCGATCCCGCAGAAACAGAAGCCCGGCCTCGAGCAGCAGGTCAGACCGGAGAAGGGTACCGTCGAGGTCAATGACCAGAGGTGTCGCTGACACCGAGGCCGATTCCGCACTGGACCCGGCGCGAAAGTCACCCGGTTCTAAAGACATTGCAAGGAAATATCCTCCATTGTGGCATGGAGGTTCGGGCGACCCCGTGATTGCCCCGGCTGACCTGGCGACCCACGCCAGGTCAGCCCGCTGGTTTCATCTCGGTCCTGCCGAACGCACCGTCTGAAGCCGAAAAAGCAATCCGGTCGATCCGGAACGCTGAACAGACCATGGATTGCCGCTATCGGGTCATCGCCAGCCCGTTGTGCTCGCGCACGCGCTCGTCCGCCGCCTCCCTTTGACTGCGACTCAGCGACCGGCTCGCTGCCGCGATCCCTTCCTCGTTGGCTGCCAGGCTGAACCAGAGATAGGCCTCCGACGAATCCCGAGAAACTCCCTGCCCGGCAAGGTAAAGCTCCCCCAGCCGGTTCTGGGCGGATTTCTCGCCCTGATTGGCGGCCGCCTTGTACCAACGGACCGCTGCCTCCGTATCAGGCCTGACCCCGTAGCCAAGCTCGTGTACCTGCCCAAGGTAGAATTGAGCCCCGGGCACACCCTTTTCAGCCGCCTTGGTCATCCACTTCAGTGCCTCGCCCCGATCGCGGGTGAACCCTTCGCCCGCGGCATAGCGACTACCGATCAGATACTGCGCCTCGGGATGGCCGAGCTCCGCTGCACGCAGATAATGCGTCGCGCTGCTTTCCTTGTCAGACTCCACCCCGACACCCATCGCGTACATGTAACCGAGGTAATAGTGCGCACCGGCGTGCCCTCGATCGGCCGCGCGGCGGAACCAGTTCGCGGCCTTGGAATAATCCTGCGAGGTGCCATGAGCGAGGAAGTTCGCGACCGCCACATCGTACTTGGCGTCCGGATCTCCCTTCGCGGCCACTCCCTCACGGATCTCGTACCAGATGCGCAGGAGCTCCTGTTCCCGTTCGGCCCCGGTCGGAGCCTTGCCCCATGCGGAACCCGCGAACATGCTCGCCAGAAACAGGACAACAAGCGACGACAAAGCGAACCTCGTATACATTTCGGCACCCTCTTGGCAACCCTTCGGATTCGATATGGTAACGCACTGACCGGGTTTTGGATCACATCATCATCCCGAGTTCCACAACGCCGGCGGATACCCAGGAACCGCTTTCGGACCGGATAAAGAGTTCGCGCGTGAAAAGGGCTTACCGCGGAGCACCCACGGTAAACACGGATCGTTTGATCAGGTTGCATCCATCGCTTTTCAAAAGCGGAGCGAGAACACCAATGCATCCTCGCGTTCCTTGTGTCCGGGATAGTACCGTGGTCGCGTGCCCACCAGGGTGAATCCCTCGGAGCGGTACAGTTGCAACGCACCCCGGTTCGACGGTCGCACCTCCAGGAACAAGGACTCTACCCCACCTGCGCGCGCCTGAGTGATGATTTCGCGCAGCAGGAACCGTCCAAACCCGCGACGCTGATGCTGGACGCCAATGGTCAGGTTGAGCAGGTGCGCCTCGTCGGCTGCGATAGTCAACACCGCGTGGCCTATCAAGTCACCATCGAGTTCCGCGACCCAGCAGGCGTAGCCAACCCGCAGACAATCCTGAAAGATGCCCCTGGTCCAGGGAAAGGGGTAGGCAGCAGTCTCGATTTCCATCACCCGTCCAACATCCGCCGGCACCATCCGGCGGAGACCCGGGCGTGGTTCAACGCAAGCATTCATCAGGCCCCCCGGCCGCTCCGAAACGCGGCTGAAGATACATGTTTCTGGCTCGGACGCGATCGCGGACGGGGAAATTCCCCGGATCAGACGTCGCGCATCAGTGCGCGCGCGTTACGCAGATCCTGCCACGCCTTGGCCTTGTCACCCGGAGTACGCAACAGATAGGCCGGATGGTAGGTCACTACCACCGGAGTCTCCCGGTACCGGTGTTCACCACCACGCAGCCGCCCGAGCGGCAAATCGGTATCCAGCAGCGCCTGCGCGGCAACCCGGCCCAGCGCCACGATCACACGTGGTCCGACGAGGTCGATCTGGCGATCGAGGTATCCGCGACACGCCGCGGCCTCGTCCGGCCGGGGATTGCGGTTCCCTGGCGGGCGGCATTTCAGGATATTGGCGATATAGACATTGTCGCCACGGTGCAGGTCCAATGCCGCGAGCATGTTGTCGAGCAGTTGTCCGGCACGGCCGACGAACGGCTCGCCCCGCCGGTCCTCCTCGGCACCGGGCGCCTCGCCAATGAACAGCCAGTCCGCGTCATGGGCACCGACTCCGAAAACCGTCTGGGTCCGCGTTGACGCCAGTTCCTCGCAGCGCGTGCAGGCGTCGACGCGCGAACGCAGCTCGTCCCAACCCAGAGTCTCCACCGAAGGCAAATCGGCGGCCGGCAAACACTCGGCGGATATCGCAACGGGCGCCTCGGAATGGGGGTTGGTCTCGGGGATCGGGCCTCGCTCACGTCGGACCCAGACCGTGATCCCCATCTCCCGCAGAACCTCCCGCTTGCGTTGGGTCAGGAACACGCCGGGATTCACACGCCGTCGTGCTGCGGGTGCGCCCTGGCCGCGGGGATGGTCAGGCGATTCAGCGCATTGAGGTAGGCCTTGACCGATGCGATCACGATATCCGTATCCGCGCCCTGCCCGTTGACGATACGACCGCCGCGCGACAGCCGTACGGTGACTTCGCCCTGGGCATCGGTGCCCGAAGTGATGTTGTTCACCGAATACAGCAGCAACTCGGTGCCACTGCTCACGATCGATTCTACAGCCTGGAAACTGGCATCGACCGGACCGCCTCCCTCGGCAACGCCTTCATGCACTACCCCATCCACCTCGAGATGCACTTCGGCGCGCGGCGTCGTACCCGTTTCGGAACACACTTGCAGGAACTTCAGGCGATAGCGATCGGAGGCCTCTGGCGCCAATTCCGACACCAGGGCCTGCAAATCCTCGTCGAAAATGTCGTGCTTCTTGTCGGCCAGGTCCTTGAACCGCGCGAAAACTTCATCGAGTTCCGCTGCCGTCGCGAACTCGATACCGAGTTCGAGCAGGCGGGTGCGCAGCGCGTTGCGTCCGGAGTGCTTGCCCAGCACCATCCGGTTCGCGCTCCAGCCGACGTCCTCGGCACGCATGATCTCGTAAGTATCGCGGTGCTTCAGCACGCCGTCCTGATGAATTCCCGATTCGTGCGCGAAGGCATTGGCCCCGACAATGGCCTTGTTGGGCTGCACCGGGAATCCGGTCACGTTGGAAACCAGCCGCGAACACGGCACGATCTGGGTGGCATCGATCCGGGTTTCCACCGGGAAGATATCCTGCCGGGTGCGCACGGCCATCACGATCTCTTCCAGCGAAGCATTACCGGCGCGCTCGCCCAGGGCATTGATGGTGCACTCGACCTGGCGAGCGCCATTGAGCACCGCCGCCAGCGAATTGGCTACCGCCAGGCCAAGGTCATTGTGGCAATGTACCGAGAATACCGCCTTGTCGGAATTCGGAACCCGCTCCAGCAGTGTCGCGATCGTCGCCCCGAACTGCTCGGGAATCGCATAGCCGACGGTATCGGGAATATTGATCGTTCGGGCGCCGGCATCGATCGCAGCCTCGATCACGCGGCACAGGAAGTCGATTTCCGAACGTCCGGCATCCTCGGCGGAAAATTCGACGTCGTCGGTATAGTTGCGCGCGTGCCGGATCGCGGCCACCGCGTGTTCCACGACCTGGTCCGGCGTCATGCGCAGTTTATGCTGCATATGGATCGGACTCGTTGCGATGAACGTATGGATACGCGGGGCAACCGCATCCTTCAGTGCTTCGGCGGCGCGGTCGATATCCTCGGCACGGGCTCGGGTCAGGCCGCAGACACGACTGTCGGTGACCGCCCGCGCGACGCCGCGAACCGCCTCGAAATCACCCGGGCTGGCGGCTGGAAAACCGGCTTCGATCACATCCACCTGGAGTTTCTCAAGCAGATGGGCGATACGCAGTTTCTCCTCGCGTGTCATTGACGCGCCAGGAC
>SLHN01000080.1 GCA_007136145.1 Thioalkalivibrio sp. | reverse complement strand
TGGTCAACGAGGCGGCGCTGTTTGCCGCCCGTGCCGGCAAGCGCACTGTCGATATGTCCGACTTCGAGCGGGCCAAGGACAAGATCATGATGGGCGCCGAGCGCAAGTCCATGGTGATGAGCGAGGACGAGAAAAAGCTGACTGCCTACCACGAGGCCGGACACGCCATCGTCGGCCGCACCGTGCCGGAACATGACCCGGTTTACAAGGTCAGCATCATCCCCCGTGGCCGCGCCCTCGGCGTGACGATGTTCCTGCCCGAGGAGGACCGCTACAGTCACTCGAAGACGCGTCTGGAGAGTCAGATCGCGAGCCTGTTCGGGGGTCGGATTGCGGAGGAACTGATCTTCGGGGCCGACCGGGTCACCACGGGCGCCTCCAACGACATCGAGCGTGCAACGATGATTGCCCGCAACATGGTCACGAAATGGGGTCTGTCCGACCGCCTGGGTCCGCTGGCGTATGGCGAGGACGAGGGCGAGGTCTTCCTGGGGCGCCAGGTTACGCAGACCAAGCATATGTCCGACGAGACCGCGCACGCGATCGACGAGGAGGTGCGGCGGGTGATCGACACTTCCTACGAACGCGCAAGGACGATCCTTACCGACAATCTGGAAAAGCTGCACGCGATGGCAGCCGCGTTGGTGAAATACGAGACCATCGACGAACCCCAGATCACGGACATCATGGAAGGCCGTGAGCCAAGGCCTCCGGTTGACTGGAAGGACGAGGACTCGGCTGGCAAGCCCGAAAGCCGTTCCGGCCCCGATGCCGGGAAGGATGCCGATGACCAGCCCGATCCGGGTGTTGTAGGGGGGGCCGCGCCTCAGCCCTGACGGATCGGCGCTCTCGGTTGGCACTGGCGGGGCATCCGAATTCTTTCGGGTGCCCCTTTTTCATCGTATTTCCTTTACCATCCCTCGATGCTTGAAATCCCCACCTTGAATTGCGCGGGAACCCTGCTGCGGCTTGATCGGCCGTTGATCATGGGTGTGCTCAACGTCACGCCGGACTCGTTTTCGGATGGTGGTCTTTTTGCCACGCGGGAGAGCGCCGTTGCGCAAGCGCGGAAGTTGATCGCCGATGGGGCGGCCATCATCGACGTCGGAGGCGAATCCACCCGCCCCGGAGCTGAAACGGTGCCCCTGGAGGTCGAGCTTGAGCGGGTGATTCCTGTGATCTCGGCCTTGCGAACCGAACTTGACGCTCTGGTGTCGGTGGACACCAGCAAGCCCGAGGTGATGCGTGCGGCTGTCGCGGCCGGCGCGGGCATGATCAACGACGTCAATGGCCTGCGTGCGGCCGGGGCGATGGATGTGGCTGCCGCGAGCGGAGCTGCCGTGTGCGTGATGCACATGCAGGGCACGCCGCGATCAATGCAGAACCAGCCGCGGTATCGCGATGTTGCTGCCGAGGTCGGAGCGTTTCTGTCCGGGCAGGCTGAAGCTCTGCGCGCGCGGGGGGTGGAGCGGGAGCGCATCGTGGTTGACCCGGGGTTCGGGTTCGGAAAGACCCTGGCACACAATATCGCACTGTTCCGCGGGCTGCCGGCGCTGGTTGCGATGGGCTACCCCGTCCTGGTCGGCGTATCCCGCAAATCGATGGTGGGATCGTTGCTGGGCGATCGGCCGATAACGGACCGAATGACGGGAAGTGTTGCGGCAGCGATGCTGGCGGCGCATGCGGGGGCCCGCATCCTGCGTGTACATGATGTTCGGGAAACCGCTGACGCGCTGGCCATCCTGGAGGCGTTAAGTGGGCAGGATACTGGGGGGGCGTGACACGTGGGCAAGTATTTCGGTACCGATGGGATCCGCGGGCGCACTGGGCAATGGCCGATGACGCCGGAGTTCGCCCTGCGGCTGGGTTACGCGGTGGGAACGGTTCTGGGACAGCAGAGTTCGGGTCCGGTGCTGGTGGGCAAGGACACGCGCGTGTCCGGCTACATGTTCGAATCCGCTCTGGAGGCCGGTCTTTCGGCGGCGGGCACCGATATCGCGCTGCTGGGGCCTATGCCGACGCCAGCGATTGCCTATCTGACCCGGACCTTTCGGGCCGCGGCAGGCGTTGTGATCAGTGCCTCGCACAACCCCTACCAGGACAATGGTTTCAAGTTTTTCACTCCCGAGGGCGACAAGTTACCGGATGCCATGGAGGAGGCAATCGAGGCTCGCCTCGAGCAACCCATCAATGGCCTGGATTCGGACCGGCTCGGAAAGGCTGAACGGATTCAGGATGCCGCGGGGCGCTACATCGAATTCTGCAAGAGCGCGATTCCCGCGCGCTCCGAACTACGCGGGCTGCGATTGGTGATCGACTGCGCGAACGGAGCCACCTACAACGTGGCTCCGCAGGTTTTCGATGAACTCGGTGCCGAGGTGGAAACCATCGGGGCGAGCCCCGACGGGTACAACATCAATGCCGGATGCGGGGCACTGTATCCCGAGCAACTGCGCCTGCGGGTGCTCGCGACCGGCGCGCATCTGGGCATCGCACTGGACGGTGATGGCGACCGCGTGATTCTGGTCGACGAGCAGGGAGAGATCGTCGACGGCGACGAAATCCTCGGGATTCTGGCCCTTTCCGAGCCGCCCGAAGGCGGTTTCTCCGGGGGTGTGGTCGGGACTCAGATGAGCAACCTGGGTCTCGAAATGGCCCTGGACAAGGCCGGCATCCCGTTCGTGCGTGCCCGCGTCGGCGACCGCTACGTTCTGGAGGAACTGCGTCGAAATGGCTGGCACCTGGGTGGCGAAGGCTCTGGTCATATCGTTTGCCTGAGTCATACCACGACCGGCGATGGAACCGTCGCGGCGCTGCGTGTGGCGCACCTGATGCACCGGACCGGAAAGCCGTTGTCCGCCCTTCGGGCGGTGGTCCGGAAATATCCACAGATCCTGATCAATGTGCCTGTCGAGGGGTCGGTCGTCCAGGTGCTCGACGCGCCGGAGGTAAGGACCGCTGTGGAACAGGTCACGTTGGAACTGGCCCGCAATGGGCGGGTGCTGCTGCGGCCCTCGGGTACCGAGCCGCTGGTCCGGGTGATGGTTGAAGGTGACGACGCGGAGCGTATCGAAGCTGCCGCGCAACGCATCGTCGACGCGATCCGAGGGGTCCTGGACGTCGGTCAGGTTGATTTGCAGGCATCGCGCCGGTAACATCGCGCGCCTCATCGAATACTTACCAAGGTTGGACGCATGCGCAAGGCTCTGGTCGCAGGAAACTGGAAGATGAACGGCTCGCTGGCGGCGAACCGCGAACTCCTGTCCGCGCTCAGCGGCGCGATACGCGGCAGTGACGCCGTGGCCGTGGCGGTGTGTCCGCCCGCGGTCTACCTGCCCGAAGTGGTCGCGCAACTGCAGGCCACGGCGATTGCCGTTGGCGGTCAGGATTGCTCCGACGAGAAAGCGGGAGCTTTCACCGGTGAAATCGCCGCCGACATGCTGCGCGAAATCGGCTGCCAATACGTGATCGTCGGTCACTCCGAACGCCGTGCCCGGCAGCGAGAGGACAGCGCGTGGGTGGCACGAAAGTTCATTGCCGCGCAGTCCGCGGGTCTGGTGCCGATCCTGTGCGTTGGTGAACAACTCGAGGATCGTGAAGCGGGCCGGACCGAGGCAGTCGTTGCGGAACAACTCGATGCGGTGCTGGATGCCGCCGGAGTCGATGCCTTCGACCGTGCGGTGGTCGCCTATGAGCCGGTGTGGGCCATTGGCACCGGGTTGACCGCGAGTCCCGAGCAGGCTGCGGAGGCCCATGCGTTCATTCGCAATCGAGTCGCCGAACGCAATTCGCAGGTGGCCGAGGCGCTCCGTATCCTTTACGGAGGCAGCGTCAAGGCGGACAATGCCGCCGGGTTGTTCGCGCTCCCCGATATCGATGGCGGACTGATCGGCGGCGCATCTCTCGATGCCGACTCCTTCATCGGTATCGTCAATGCCGCCGCGGCGCGGGTGCATAAATGATTTACGGGATCCTCCTGGTCGTGCAGGTCGCGGTCGCGATTTCGCTGATTGCCCTGGTACTGATGCAGCACGGCAAGGGCGCGGATGCCGGCGCGGCGTTCGGGAGCGGGGCCTCGGCCACGGTTTTCGGCGCCCGCGGATCGGCCAACTTCCTCAGCCGTGCCACGGCCATCCTCGCAGTGGTATTCTTTCTGAACAGTCTCAGTCTTGCCTACCTTGCGGCGTCGGTGCCCGAGGCTCGCAGCCTGATCGATCAGATGCAGGAGGAGGCCCGGCAGGAGCGGGTTCTCGACGAAACCCTCCCGATGGAGCCTGTGCCGGGCCGGCCGAGCGACATACCGGACTAGCGGTGTGATTTGCGGGGTCCTGTGTGGCCTCGGGCAGTACGGGGCGGCGAGGCTGTTCCGCAAGAGTTCACGCAGATGTGGTGGAATTGGTAGACACGCTATCTTGAGGGGGTAGTGGCGAAAGCCGTGTGGGTTCGAGTCCCACCATCTGCACCATTTCAGTATGTTCATCGTGCCGATCGCCGGAATGTCGAAGAATGCCGGAAAGCCCGATATATCAATAAGTTACAATATTAAGAGAACTTGACACTATCTCCGGGCTTAACCTAGACTCCCAGCCCGGTGGGAGTAATCGCGCGCATGTGCCGCGTCATTGCACCAGATCTCACCCAGCACACGTGCCTTGTGCGTCAGTTTCGATTTCGGCGCGCGCTTGGAACCCGTTACTTCGTGGCGGCGTTCGGGAGAAAAGAATGCTGGAAGGTTACCTGCCCATATTGATTTTCCTCGTCGTCGGCGCCTTGGCGGGAATGGTGCCGCTGGCACTGGGTATGGCGGCCGGTCCGTCGCGGCCGGATCCGGAGAAGAACTCTCCTTACGAATGTGGCTTCGAGGCGTTCGAGGATTCCCGCCTTAAGTTCGACGTGCGGTTCTACCTCGTCGCCATCCTGTTCATCATCTTCGATCTCGAGATTGCCTTCCTGTTTCCCTGGGCGGTGGCCCTCGACAGCATCGGGCTGTTCGGCCTGCTGGCGATGGCGCTCTTTCTGATCATTTTGGTGATCGGTTTCATCTACGAATGGAAGAAGGGGGCCC
>SLHN01000099.1 GCA_007136145.1 Thioalkalivibrio sp. | reverse complement strand
GATCTGATTCGACTCCAGAGGCTTGGCGGCCTCGATTTGGGGCTGGCGCGGATTGGGAGCCATCACGCCATCGATCTTGATCTGACGCGAATCCGGGGTGGGCACCCGAGCCTGTGCGGTTTGTATCGCGCCCGGATTCCCAGTCGACGGACCCGGCATTACGTCTGCCTGCGCCGCCGAGATCCCGATACCGGCTCCGAGAAGCGCCAGTATCGTCGTCATGCCCTGTGCAGACTTTCCCTTCATCACTGGTTTCTCTCGGTTCATGGTTTGCGGAAGAGTATATCGCAGCTGGGTAAGCCGGACGCGGTTGGGAGCGCGTAGCTTCCCCCTTTCGCCGCAGGGCGAGCAGGCGCTGTTGAACTATTCCTGGCCCGGCAACGTGCGTGAACTGGAGCATGTGATCAGCCGCGCGGCGCTCAAGACCCTGGGCCGGGCGGAGTCGCGGCAGGCGATCATAACGCTGGAGATCGAACCGCTGGAGGGGGCGGCCCCAGCCCAGACCCTGGATTCAGGCGTTGCCGCACCGCCGGCTACCGCGCTGCTGCCGTTGAAGCAGGCACTGGAGACGTGTCAGCGGCAGCAGTTGAGGCTGGCGCTGACACGGGCACAAGGAAATTGGGCGGCGGCGCGGCTCTTGGAGGTTGACCCGAGCAATCTGCATAAGCTCGCCAAGCGGCTGGGGGTGAAAGAGTAGTGTCGCATGTGGCTACCAGCCATCGTGGCGGAGATCGTCACCATCGGCGCCTGCAGGCTACGGGACGAGGTTAGCGACAAAAACATCCGTGGCCCCGTCCCCGGACGCGGCAGTTGAACGGACTCACCTCGATCACGTTCTTTTTTGCGCGACGCACCAATGTTCTTTAGAATTTCCCGATCAACGTACCTGCATACGGCCTGAGGTGATCCGCGAATGAATGCGACGGAGCCAACGTCGAAAACGCAGCTGTTCACGCACTTTGCCCGGGTGGCCAAGGCGCTCGCGAGTCCGGTCCGCCTGGAGCTCCTCGAAGCGCTTGCGCAGAGCGAGCACAGCGTGGACGAGCTCGCGCGCGCGGTCGGCGTACCGATGGCGAATGCGTCGCACCACCTGCAGGTGCTGCGCGACGGCGGCCTGGTTCGTTCGCGCCGGGACGGCGTACAGGTCATCTACTCGCTGAGCGACGAGACCGAGATCACGCAGGTGATCGCGGGTATCCGGCGCATCGCGGAAGCGCAACTCGCCGAAGTCGACCGGATCGTCCGGGAAGCCTTCACCAGCCGGGATACCGTGACTCCAATGGATCCGCGCGAGGTGATGAAGCTTGCACGCCGCGGCGAGGTGACCGTGATTGACGTACGCCCACGCGACGAGTTCCATGCCGGGCACATCAAGGGTGCGATCAACGTCCCATTGGAAGAACTGGGCCAGTATCTGACCGGTCTGCCCCGGGACCGAGAAATCGTCGCCTACTGTCGGGGCCCTTACTGCGTATTGTCCTACGATGCCGTCGAGGAACTGCGGCGGCAGGGGTTTCGCGCGCGCAGGCTCGAGGCCGGCTATCCCGAGTGGAAAGCGGCCCGCCTGCCGGTCGCCCGGGCGACACGCTAGGCGGCTGCGGCGAGAGCGGTGGCGGTGGGGGAATCGGTTGATCGCGTAGCGTACGACGCCTGGTATCAAACCGATCGAAGCCAGTGGATCGCCGGGCTCGAACTGCGGCTGTTGCGGCGGCGCCTACCGAGATCCTCGCTGGCACCGCTGCGACGAGGCCTGCCGCTGGTTTGCCGCACTGCCCGGCGTTGGCCCCGTGGCATGCCGACAGGCGGTTTTCGACCCCGCCGGTGACCCCAAGGCCAGGATCATCGAGCGCCTCCTTCCCGCGTCCGTTCCTTTGGACGGCTTTCTCGCGGTCGTCGCCCATCCGGTGGGCGTGGAAATCCGCGCGGGTGCCCCTGTTGGCGGTCGGCAGACACCGGTAGGGCGAAAGAGCGAAGCGTCATCCGCCGCGCGAAGTCCGGTTGGCCACGAGGGTCGGAACTCGATTCGACGGGGGAACGGCGGATGACGGCCTGCGGCCTCTTCCACCCTACGCGTGTGAGCCGTTTCCGCGTGGGGGCCCGCTCAGCGATCGGTAGGAGTCGGGGAACATTGTCGCCATTCGCATCCGTGGACTTGACGGGCCCGGCCGCTCCGGTTACGGTCAAATATTCGTTTGATAAAAGTCTTATTGGCAACCCATCGAGGAAAGCGATGATGGTGGAATGGTTTCTGGAGCAGGAGCCGGTCGTGCGCCTGGGCTTCCTGATTGGCGTGGTCGGGATCATGGCGTTGTGGGAAAACCTCGCGCCGCGGCGGGCGCTGACCGTGGGCAAGGCCTATCGCTGGGTGAACAACTGGGGGGTCATAATCACGAATACGGTGCTCACGCGCCTGATTTTCCCGGCCGGCGCGGTCGGCCTCGCGTTCTTCGTCGAAAGCCAGGGTTGGGGGCTGCTGCAGGTGCTCGACCTGCCCTTCTGGCTCACCGTGCTGATTGCCCTGGTGATCCTGGATTTCGCGATCTGGGCGCAGCACGTGATGTTCCACGCCGTGCCCGCATTGTGGCGGCTGCACCGCATGCACCACGCCGACCTGGATTTCGATCTGACCACCGGCCTGCGCTTCCACCCGATCGAGATCCTTCTGTCGTTCGGGATCAAGGCCGGCGTGATCGTGATGATCGGAGCCCCGGCGATCGCGGTACTGATCTTCGAGGTCATCCTGAGCTCGCTGGCGCTGTTCAACCACTCGAACGTGCGCATTCCCCTCGTCATCGACCGGGTGCTGCGGTGGTTCATCGTGACCCCGGACTTTCACCGCGTGCACCATTCCTGGTATCCGCACGAGACCAACTCCAACTTCGGCTTCAACCTGTCGCTCTGGGACCGGCTGCTCGGCACCTACCGCGCCCAGCCGCAGGACGGCCACGAGGGCATGACCATCGGCATCAACCTGTTCCGCGACCCGTCCTGGGAGCGCCTGGACCGGATGCTCGTGCAGCCGTTCATCGGTCCGGCCGATAGCTACCCGATCAACCGTCGACCGGAGGGCGAGTCCAAGGACTGGCCCCGCCCGGATGAGCCTTCCGGCACGAAACCGGGGGCGGCTCGATGAAAACCTGGCCCTGGTTCCGGATCGCACTCGGCGCATTGCTGCTGGCGGCGATCGCGCTCGCGGTCACGTTCCGCGACCGTCTGGACCCGGCCGCGCTGGAGACCTGGATCGCCGGCTTCGGCATCACCGCGCCGGTGGTGTTCGTCGCCGTATACGCGCTGGCCTCGGTGCTGTTCCTGCCGGGCATGGTGATGACGCTCGCCGGCGGCGCGCTGTTCGGGCCGGTCTGGGGCACGCTGATCAACCTTCTCGGCGCGACGCTGGGTGCCATGGCCGCGTTCCTGGTCGCTCGCTACCTGGGCGCCGACTGGGTGTCGCGCCGGCTCGGCGGACGCCTGAAGGAACTGGTCGCCGGGGTCGAGGCCGAGGGCTGGCGTTTCGTGGCGTTCGTGCGCCTCGTCCCGCTGTTCCCCTACAACCTGCTGAACTACGCGCTGGGGCTGACTCGTATCCGGCTGCTCGCCTACATCGTGGCGACCTTCGTGTTCATGGCCCCGGGCGCGTTCGCGTATACCTACGTGGGTTACGCCGGGCGCCAGGCCATCGCCGGCGGGGAGGCCGCGATCCAGACCGGCCTGATCGCGCTCGCACTGCTCGCCGCGGTCGCCTTCATTCCGAGGCTGGTGAAACGCATGCGCGGGGCGGCATCGTGGATCACCGCGCCGCAACTCGCCGCCCAGCTGGCTGGCGGCCGCCCACCGGTGGTCGTCGACGTCCGCAGCCCGAAGGAGTATCACGGCGAACTCGGCCACATCGACGGTGCACTGAACCTGCCGCTCGACGAACTCGAATCGCGCCTGCACGAACTGCCCGCCGATCGCCCGCTCGCGCTCGTGTGTCATACCGACCGGCGCTCCCGCACCGCCGCGAGGCTGTTGCGGGGGCACGGCTACTCGAACGTCGCGATCGTCCGCAAGGGAATGACGGCATGGTGCTCGAAAGCCTCTTAGACCAAGCCCACGCGGCGAGTGCAGTTTCGCGATTCGGTCGTCACCTTCGGGATATCTTTGTTGCAACGCACCTGTTACCAGGGGTGCGCCCTCGAAAATCCTGCAATATTCCGTTTGCCAGAGCACCCGTATCGGCTAGAGTCTGAATGACAAGAAATGAGTTAGGAGCAAATCGATGCGTCTGCGCTTGATGACTTCCCTCGCAATTTTCTGCGCACTTCTCGCGGCGCCCGTGGCGGCCAGCCATCCGACAACCTCCGAAGAAGTCGCGCGTGTGGCTGCGACGCTGGACTCAGCGGAACTCCGCGCCTTCGTCGAGTCGCGGCCTACCCCCGATGAGTTCAATCAGGCGTTTCCGGATGTCTGGCTGATCCTGCCCGGTGACATCGTGAGCCGCGACACTTGTTCGCAGTATCACCGCTTCATCGCTGAGCTGGACCCTAACGGCAGGATTTCCGGCGGCAGCCTGGAATGACCCTGTTCCCTGGATCCCGAGATGACGAATACACCTTTTCCCGGACCGGTCGGAAGTATCTTCACGCGGATCCCTCCTCGAACATCGCACGCCCCGCGCATGAAGGCGGCGTGCCGGACTTTGCGCGCGCTGCTTTGGGGGGACTGACATCCGTTATCCAGGACCACACTCGGGAGTGATCTCAATGCAGGTATGGAAATCGCTGGCTGTAGTGCTGGCGGGGCTGACACTGACCTTCACCGCATCGACGCCGGCCAGTGAACCGGCTGCCCCGGAGGATTACGAAATGAGGCCTGAGGCGGTAGCCCCGGGCGTTTACGCCGTAATGACTGCCGCACGCGATCTCCCCAGTCGCGAAAACCTTGGCTGGAATGCCAACATGGCATTCGTGGTAACCAAGGAGGGCGTACTCGTGTTCGACACCGGATCGTCCGAGACCATGGGCGTGGCGCTGCGCCAGGCGATCCGCGAGGTGACCGATCGGCCGGTGCGCTGGATCGTGAACAGTC
>SLHN01000213.1 GCA_007136145.1 Thioalkalivibrio sp. | reverse complement strand
GGCGCTGGAGCAGGCCCGCGAGACCACGCTGGCGCGGTTCGTTTATGCGCTTGGCATCCGCGAGGTGGGCGAGGTCACGGCGCGCGCGCTGGCGGCACACTTCGGTACTCTGGATGCATTGATGCAGGCATCGGTGGAGGATCTCGAGGCGATTCGCGACGTCGGTCCAGTGGTCGCCCGGCATGTCGCGAATTTCTTCGCCGAGCCGCACAACCGGCAGGTGATCGAAGCCCTGCGTGAGGCCGGCGTGCACTGGCCAGAGGCGCAGCCTGCCTCCGAGCGCCCGCGGCCGCTGGCCGGGAAGACCTACGTGCTGACGGGCAGTCTCGAGGGTATGACCCGCGACGAGGCCCGCGCCCGGCTGGAGGTGTTGGGCGCGAAGGTCACCGGCAGCGTTTCCGGCAAGACGACCGCGGTGATCGCTGGCGACAGCCCGGGGTCGAAAGTCGCCCGCGCCGAAAAGCTCGGCGTACCGGTACTGGACGAAGCTGCACTGCAGGAACTGCTCCTCGCCCCCCCGGGGCCCCAATTTGCGTGAAAATTCAGCCACGGAAGGACACGGAAATCACGGAAAATGGAACGGGCCGAACCTCTGGCCCGTGTCCGTCCGTGTTTTCCGTGGCTCGCTTTTTACTCTTTCAGGGCGGCCGCCGGCCATGCGAGTTAGCGTGAAAAACCCACGTAGGGTGCCGTGAGGCGCAGCCGAACCGCACCGGCCTCACGCGGGTTCTGGTTCCAGGCTGGGGGCCTCGAGCGGCGCAATTCGCTGCGCTCATTGGCACCCTACGGCTTTCATCGGCAGGGGAGGGCTCCGCCGCCATGCCAGATGGCGTGAAAGTCGCGACTGGGCAGCGCCAGAACCCCGATCAGGCGAACAGCTTGCGCCGGAAGAACTCAGGGGTCGCTGCCGCCGCCCGCTGGATCGCTGCGTTGTAATACTCGGTACGGAACGGCAACTCCTCCGCGGCCTCCTCGCGGTGGAAATTCACCGTGCCATCCTTCGCCGCGATGCTCGCGGTCCACCAGCCCGAAGGGTAACTCGCCTGCGGGAAATGCAGGGTCAGCACATCGAGGAAACCCGCCTGGCGCAGGCTGTCGTGCATTGGCCGGATGATGCTGTCGGTATGCAGCAGTGGCGACTCGCTCTGCTGCACAAGCAACCCGTCGCGGCCCAGCGCGCGCAGACAATCCTTGTAGAACGCGGTCGAGAACAGGCCCTCGGCCGGACCCACCGGGTCCGTCGAGTCGATGATGATCACATCGATCGAACCCGGCTCGGCGTTCTTCACGTGGGCGATGCCGTCGTCGAACAGCAGACGCGCGCGCGGATCGCCATTGGACTCGCACAGCCGCGGGAAGTACTGCTCGGACAGACGAGTCACCCGCTCGTCGATATCCACCTGGGTCGCCTGCCGCACGCAGTCGTGTTTCAGCACCTCGCGTAGCGTGCCGCAGTCGCCACCGCCGATGATCAGCACGTTTTGCGGGTTCGGGTGCGCGAACAGCACCGGATGGGACATCATCTCGTGGTAGATGAAGTTGTCGCGGTCAGTGAGCATCACACAGCCGTCGATCACCATCAGCTTGCCGAAACCCACTGTTTCGTAGATCTCGATCTTCTGGAATGGCGTCTGTTCCTCGTGCAGCTTGCCCTTGATGCGCAGGGAAAAGGCCATGTCCATGTGCGGTTCGCTGAACCAGTTTTCGTCGAGCGTCATGATGATCAGGCTCCAAGCCGTGTGCGGTGGGCGGTATGATAGCGATCATCAGGTGCAGCCGCACCGATCACAGGCAAACCCCAGGTTTGCCGCCCGGACCGAGAGCGGTAATGCGATGAGCACAGTCGACTGGAACCTGGACCAAGCGCGCCGAGCCTACAGTGTCGACTACTGGAACGGCGGGTTTTTCCACATCAACGATGCTGGGCATGTGGTGATGCGCCGGCCGGACTGGCCCGATCATCCAGGCGTCGATCTGTTTGAACTGGCACAGCGATTGCGCCAGGAGCATATTGGCCCACCGGTGCTGGTGCGGTTCCAGGATATCCTCGGTTCGCGCGTGCAGCGGCTGACCGATGCCTTCGCCGAAGCCGCCGCGGAACTCGACTACACGGGCAGTTACACCGCGATTTACCCGATCAAGGTCAACCAGCAGCGCTCGGTGATCCAGCGCATCCTCGGTGAACCCGGCGCGCGTGTGGGCCTCGAAGCGGGTTCCAAGCCGGAATTGATGGCGGTTCTGGCATTGGCACCGGCGGGCGCGGTCATTATCTGCAACGGGTACAAGGATCGTGAATATGTGCGCCTCGCTCTGATCGGCCGCCGTCTCGGGCACCGTGTTTACATCGTGGTGGAAAAACCCTCCGAGCTGGAGGAAGTGATCCGCCAGGCGCGCGATATGGAAGTAGCGCCGCTGCTTGGCCTGCGCGTGCGGCTGGCATCGATCGGCAAGGGCAAGTGGCAGAACACCGGCGGCGAGAAGGCCAAGTTCGGCCTCTCCGCGGCCGATGTGCTGCATTTGCTGGAGCGATTGCGCGCAATGGATTGGCTCGAACACCTACAGTTGCTTCACTTCCACATGGGATCGCAGATCGCCAACATCCGCGACATCCAGGCCGGCATGGGCGAAGCCGCGCACTACTTCGCGGCGCTGAACGACGCCGGCGCGAACTTGCAGGTGGTCGATGTCGGCGGGGGCCTTGGTGTCGATTACGAGGGGTCGCGTTCGCGCAACGATTGCTCGATGAATTACTCGGTAGAGGAATACGCGCTGAACATCCTGCGCCCGCTGGCCCGGATCTGCCGCGACCAGCACCGCATGATGCCGGAGATCTTCACCGAGTCCGGGCGGGCGATGACCGCGCACCACGCGGTGCTGATCACCAACGTGATCGACAGCGAAACGGCTCCCGGCACCTCCGCACCGCCGCCAGCCGAACCCGGCGAACCTTCAGTGCTCGCAGGCATGCGCGTGTTGCTCGACGGCGACCAGCGGCCGGCTTCGGAGATCTATCACGACGCGGTCTATGGCTTTACCGAAGCCCAGACGCGGTTTGCTCAGGGCTTGCTCTCCCTGGAGGATCGTGCCCGGGCCGAGGAGCTTTATTTCGTGATCTGCCAGCGGCTGCTTGCGCAATCCGGCAGCAGCCTGCCGGTCGAGATCCGCGCGGAGCTGGTCGAGAAGCTTGCGGACAAGTACTTCTGCAACTTCTCGGTGTTCCAGTCGATCCCGGATGCCTGGGCAATCGACCAGATCTTTCCCGTGCTGCCGCTGCACCGGCTGGATGAACCGCCTGCCCGGCGTGCTGTGCTGCAGGACCTGACCTGTGATTCCGACGGGCATGTCGACCGTTACGTCGAGGCCGAGAGCACCAGCAGCACCCTGGCGCTGCATCCCCGGCGCGAAGGCGAGGATTACTTTTTGGGTATTTTCCTGGTCGGTGCGTACCAGGAAATCCTCGGCGACCTGCACAATCTGTTCGGCGATACCGACTCCATCAATGTGGAACTCACCGAGGACGGCGGCTACCGTCTGGTCGAACCCGAGCGCGGCGACACCGTCGATGAACTGCTTCGCTACGTGCACTTCGAGCCGGATATCCTGCGCCGCGCCTACCGCGACAAGATCTACGCCATCGGCCTTCGCGGTACCGACGCGGGCGCGCTGCTCGCCGAACTGGAACACGGACTGACCGGCTATACCTACCTCGAGGATTGAGCGCCCCTGTGTCATCATCTTGCGCGAGAGAGACCCCGACCTTCAGGTCGGGGAGGGATAGCGCATCGTGCGTAGCACGATCACGCGGCACGGCTCGCGGCACGGCTCGCGGCCTCCTGTAGGGGTTTGGGTTGAAAGGTGTAGCCATAGCCGTCCGCGCGTTGCAGCAGGCGGCAGTGGCGGTGTGCAATGCCCTGGACCACACCCTCTCGGGTTTGGATGTTGAAGCGGCCGGTGGCGCGAATGGCCACCCGGCCCTGGTAGGTACCGGCCTTCTTCCCGGTGGGCACTTCCGCCCGGACCAGATCGCCGGTCTGAAAGCCCTGCACCTGTTTTTGCCGCATCAGGTAGCCACGCGGGAAGCCGAAGCGGTTGAGCCGTGTGCGCTGATAACTGCCCCGGCCCGTGGCTCGCACCGTCAAGGTGGGTACGTTCCAGTGAGTGACCTCCGCCACCGTGCCCACGCACGCGGCATCCAGCGCATGGGTCTTGGGGATGCACAGCCGCTGGCGGTTGTACTTGGTCTGGCCACCACTACTGGTGATCACGGGCAAGCCCGTGGCCTGAAGCTGTCGGAACAGTGCCCAGCGGGTGCTGTTGACTGCGGCGGCATCCCGCAGCGGGGCCTGGGCCTGGGCCTGAATGCGCCGCAACCGCGCGGGGTCGTCCGCCAGAAACGCCTCCACCGGCTGATGCCCTTTGGCCTGATTGCAGTCGTTGCACGCCAGGGTCAAGTTACTGACCCGATCCGATCCGCCCCGGCTGCGGGGGTGGATGTGATCGATCTCCAGCGGGACGTCTTGGGCACCGCAGTACGCACACGTCCGTTGCCACTTCTCCAGCAGGTATTCCCGCATCTCGTACCCGTGCAATGTCCCCTGCTGGTATTCGATGCCGCTGATCTCGGGGTTTTCCATCGCCTGCATATCGAACCGAACCAACTCCATGTCAATGGCGGTAACCGGGGCCAGTCGGCACAGCCGCGCCACCCACGCCATCGTGGTATCCACCCGGTGTTGCAGGCTCGGCGCCAGCCAGCCCTGGGGCCGGGTGCGGTTATCGAACCGGGGTGCCCGGTAGCGAAGCTGACTGCGACGCCGCCGGCGAAAGGCTCGCCGGGCTTCCAGTCGCTCCCTGATCCGTTGGCCGCGGTGATGCAGCTCGGTCAGATGCAGAACCTGCTGACGGTCCCCATCCTCCCGCACCACGGCCATGCCGGTGGTTTGGCTGCCGGGATCGATCTTGATCCAGATCGGCTGCAAGGTGGATTCCTCCACCGTGCGATCCTTCAGCCGGATCGTGAACGGACGCATCCGGTGGACTACAGCCCGGCCCCGTTCCAGGAGCAACCGCGCCCGTTTCTCCGAACAGGGCAT
>SLHN01000254.1 GCA_007136145.1 Thioalkalivibrio sp. | reverse complement strand
GAAGACCGAAAGCCGGTCGGGGTTGGCCTCGATCACGCGATCCAGCGTACGCAGGAAGCTTTCCACGGTCTGGAACGGCAGGCCGTAGATCAGGTCGATACTGACCCCGTGAAAGCCTTCGTCACGCGCGGCCCGCAGCACGGCCAGAGTCTCGGCCTCGGACTGGATGCGGTTGACTGCTTTCTGGACCTTGGGGTCGAAGTCCTGCACCCCGAGGCTCATCCGGTTGAAGCCGAGTTCCCGCAGTATGGCCACCGTGCGAGCGTCCGCCTCGCGGGGGTCGATCTCGATCGAATACTCGCCGGTATCATCGGCTTTCAACTGAAAATGCTCGCCGGTGCGCCGCATCAGGTCGTGCATCTGTTCGACACCAAGGAATGTGGGCGTGCCACCACCCCAATGCAGTTGCTCGACCGGCCGATCGCGATCGAAGAGCGCGGATTGCAGCGCCATTTCGCGATAGACGTCGTCCAGGTAGGGCTGTGCCTTCGCGCGGATCTTGGTGACCACCTTGTTGCACGCGCAGTAGAAGCAGACCGTGTCGCAAAACGGGATGTGAAAGTACAGCGACAACGGGCCGCCACGGGAGTTGCTGAGCGCCGCCTGTTGCCGGTACTGAGCCTCGTTGAAGTCGCCGTGAAACTGGACTGCAGTGGGGTAGGAGGTGTAACGCGGACCGGCCTTGTCGTAGCGGCGGATCAGGTCGGCATCGAAGATCGGGTTGGCTTGCATCGGGATATCCGTTCGGCTGGAGGTTGAACTTTCCGCCAAGTGGGTTCCCCGGGCCCGGCGGGAACCCGGTCTCGGCCTCCGGCTCCGCTCGGGCTCGGGTCAGGCACTTGGTTCCATGAAGATCTCGCGGTCATCAAAATCCTCCATGCGTCCGCGCAGTCGCCAACTTCCGTCCTCGGGCTCAAGGTGCACTCGCCACAGCGCCACGCCAAGTTTTTCGATGTCCGCATAGTAGAGGCGGCGTCCGGCATCGTAGGACAGGGGCAGTTCCTGGTCGAACTGATCCCGTGTCGGGTGCATGAACACGAGTTTCAGCGTCTGCTGGGGTATGGGTACGCTACTGCTGAGGTCCAGCCACACGCGGCTGCCTTCGATCCTTACGTCGGCCATGAGACCAAGGCTGGAGGCGAACTGGGCGCGCTCGATGCTCTGGTTGATACCCCGCCCTTCCCTCGAGTAATCACTGACCACAAGGCCATCAGGATCGTGAGTCGCCGCGGTTACCAGAAGCACACCGAGCATAATGCCGACGAACGGTGGTGTGATTACGAACCAGGGCCAGAACTGCCGGTACCAGGGGACAGTGTCTTCTTGGGGATAGCGCATCGGTACAAATCCTCGTTATGTAGCCTCGTTAGCGTGGAAGTACAGCCACGAAAGGACACGGAAATCACGGAAAATGAAGCACGTCAAACCTCTTGTCCGTTTCTGTCCGTGCGTTCCGTGGCTCGCCTTTTCATCCTTCAGGGTGGCCGCTAGCCACGAAAGCCAGCGTGAAAGACCCTGCGTAGGGTGCCGTGAGGCGCAGCCTAACCGCACCGATAACACGCCGACCCCGACCCCCGGGACCTCGATGGGTGCAATTCGCTGCACTCATTGGCACCCTGCTTCTTTTTTCGTAAGGGGTGCCACAGGTCCGGAGGGCTTCATTCTAGCGCAGCGGGCCGACGAAGCGGCTCGACCGCTCATTGCTCAGTTCGGGTTGGTCAACCACCTGAGCATGGAAGATGACCTCGCTGCTGGCACCCGTCAACCCGCTCGGGTCCATCCGCACGCTGATCGGGAATTCGATTACCCGGCCACCCGGCACCGCGACAAAGTCACCTTCCTCCCAGGCGAGCCGCGCGCCTTCGAGCCCCGAGATTCTGATCTCGAAATGACGGACGTCGGTGTGCCTGTTGGTCAGCTTCAAGGTGTAAACGTTTTCGACCTGGCCATCGGGCAGTTCGCGGTACAGTACATTGCGGTCGCGGATAACGTCGATACCTACCGGGCTACGCGCTGCTACACCGTAAACGAAACCAGCCAACAGTACCAGGAGCAGAGTGCCGTACAGCAGAACACGTGGGCGCAATGCCTTTGCCGGTTTCCCGGCCATCGCGTTCTCGGTGGTATAGCGGACCAATCCCCTCGGGTAACCCATCTTGTCCATTACTTCGTCACAGACGTCGACACAGGCCGAACAGCCAATGCACTGGTATTGCAATCCATCTCGGATGTCGATGCCCGTCGGACAGACCTGCACACAGAGCGTGCATTCGATGCAGTCCCCAAGCCCCTTCGCCTTGTAGTCGGAGCCGCGCTTGCGCGCTCCCCGCGGTTCGCCACGCTCCTCGTCGTAGGAGATGATCAGGGTGTCCTTGTCGAACATCGCACTCTGGAAGCGCGCATAGGGACACATGTAGATACAAACCTGTTCACGCATGAATCCGGCGTTGCCCCAGGTCGCGAAGCTGTAGAACAGGATCCAGAAGGTTTCCCAGGCACCGGTATCGAAAGTGAGGAAGCGGGGAATCAGATCGGCGATGGGGCTGAAGTAACCGACGAAGGTGAGGCCGGTGAACAGCGCGAACAGCGCCCAGGCAGTGTGTTTCCCGGTCTTGCGGAGAATCTTGTCCCGAGTCCATGGTGCCTTGTCGAGCTTCATCTGCTTGGGTCGGTCGCCTTCGAACCAGCGCTCCATGCGCAGGAAGGCTTCCGTCCAAACCGTCTGCGGGCAGGCATAACCGCACCAGAGCCTTCCAGCCAGTGCGGTGAAAAAGAACAGCGTAAGCGCGGCGATCACGAGCAGCAGCGCGAGCAGGAAGAAATCCTGGGGCCAGAATGTCAGGCCGAAGACGTGGAACTTGCGTTCGGGCAGGTCGAACAGAACCGCCTGCCGGCCTTCCCATTGTATCCAGGGTAACCCGTAATAGATGCCGAGCAGCGCGAGCATTGCGGTAACTCGAAGCTTGGCGAAGAGTCCGTGGACCTGGCGCGGATAGATCTTCTGGTGTTTGGCGTAGATCTCCGAGTCCAGTCCTTCCGCGGGTTCTACACCGGCTTTCTGTTTGCTCGACTTTGTTTCAGACATGGTGTCGCTCGATATGCACAGTGGGGAGGGTAGGCAAAAAAAAGGCGGGCTACATCTATTGTAGCCCGCCGTGGCCAAGCAGCCTAAGTCTTACTGGCGATCAAGGCTATAGACGTACGCCGACAGCACATGAGCGCGCTCTTCGCCCAGGAGCTCGCCGAAAGCGGGCATCACTCCCGCGCGTCCCTCGGCAATTGTCTTCTTGATCGCACCCAGCGAACCACCGTAAAGCCATGTATTCGCGGTCAGATCGGGTGCGCCAAGCATTGCCATTCCCTTGCCTTCAGCGCCATGGCAGCCGGAGCAGAACATGTTGTACTTGGATTCCCCTTCGCTTGCCAACGCGCTGTTGGCGTCATCGCGCCCGGAAAGTTGCAGCACGTAATGAGCGACCTGCTCGACGCCTTCGTCACCCAGCGCGGCTGCGAGGCCCGGCATTGCAGCTTGGCGGCCATGGACGATGCTGTGGCGAATTTCTTCCGCTGAGCCACCCCATTGCCAGATTCCATTGGCCAGGTTCGGGAATCCCGATGCGCCTCGTGCGTCGGAGCCATGACAGGTCGCGCAGTAGTTCAGGTAGAGTCGGCGCCCGGTGGTCAGGGCGTCGAAATCACGGGCGAGCGACGAAATGTCGCGGTCGGCCATGGCGGCGAAGATCGGCTGGTAGCGTTCTTCGGCCCGCTGCTGCTCCCGGATATACTGGCTGTCCGCAAGATTCAGTTCGTTACCCGAGTGCCATCCCAGAATCCCCGCGTAGCGGCCCAGACCGGGGTAAAGCACCAGGTAAACAAGCGCGAACAGGATAGTGATGTAGAACATCCAGAGCCACCAGCGCGGCAGTGGATTGTTGTACTCGGTCAGGCCGTCCCAACTGTGCCCGGTTTCCGCGCCCTCGGCGGCTTCGCCAGGACGCTTCTTGCTGGTCCACAGGATCAGCCAATAGATCCCGGCAATATTGGCGAGCGTGAGGACCACGACCCACCAATGCCAGAAGGTGCTCATGTCATGCTCATTCATTGTTTGTCTCCTTTCTCCGACCGCTTGCGGGTCGGCTGATCGTCATCGTCCGCAAAGGGAAGGTTGGCGGCTTCGTCAAAGCGCTCTTTCTGTCTGCTGCTGAAGGCCCACCAGACGATTCCCCCGAAGAGGATCATCAGCAGCACCGTCAGCAGGCCATGGATCAGTCCGAAGCTCATCTCCCGTCACCAATGCGCGAGCACGGTGCCCAAGCCCTGCAGATACGCGATCAGGGCGTCCATTTCGGTCTTGCCTCGCACCTCGTCCGAGGCCGCCGCGATCTGCTCATCGGTATACGGAACACCCAGCCGCTGTTGTGCACGCATTTTTCGGGGGGTGAGGTCCGCATTGATTTCGCGGCGTTCCAGGAAGGCATAAGCCGGCATGTTCGACTCCGGCACTACCGCGCGCGGATCGATCAGGTGCAGGCGATGCCAGTCATCGCTGTACCGGCCGCCCACCCGAGCCAGATCAGGCCCGGTGCGCTTCGAGCCCCACTGGAAGGGGTGATCCCAGACCGATTCCCCGGCGACCGAGAAGTGTCCGTAACGCTCGGTCTCTGCCCGGAACGGACGAATCATCTGTGAGTGGCAGGTGTAGCAGCCCTCGCGGATGTAGATGTCCCGGCCCTCCAGTTCCAGAGCGGATCGGGGTTCCATCCCCTCGATCGGTTGCGTGGTACTGGTCAGGAAGAACAGCGGGACGATCTGCACCAGGCCGGCCACACTGATGACCAGCACGATGAGCACTACCATCAGGCCAATGTTTTTCTCGACAACTTCATGACTCATGGTTTCATCTCCCCCATATCAATGTGCGGTCTGCGGCACGGCATGCGTGACCGCCTTGGTGCCGGCGATGGTCTTCCAGACGTTCCAGACCATGATGAACATGCCCAGGAAGAAGATGGCTCCTCCGACGAAGCGCAGGAAGTAATACGGGTACATCTGGACCAGGGTCTCGACGAAGTTGTAGGTCAGCGTTCCATCCGGGTTGACCGCGCGCCACATCAGGCCCTGCATCACGCCCGAGATCCACATCGAGACGATGTACATCACGGTGCCGATGGTCGACAGCCAGAAATGCCATTCGATGGCCTTGATCGAGTACATTCGCTCCTTGCCCCAGAGGGCGGGTATCAACGCGTACAGGGAGCCGATTGAGATCATCGCCACCCAGCCGAGAGCGCCGCCGTGCACGTGGCCGATGGTCCAGTCGGTGTAATGGGACAGTGCGTTGACCGTCTTGATCGACATCATCGGGCCTTCGAACGTTGCCAGACCGTAGAAGGACAGCGCGACGATCAGGAAACGCAGGATCGGATCGGTGCGCAGCTTATGCCAGGCCCCGGACAGGGTCATGATGCCGTTGATCATGCCGCCCCAGGAGGGCGCCAGAAGGATCAGCGAGAAGACCATGCCAAGCGACTGCACCCAGTCGGGAAGCGCGGTGTAGTGCAGGTGGTGAGGACCCGCCCACATGTAAAGGGATACCAGCGCCCAGAAGTGGACGACCGACAGGCGGTAGGAGTAGATCGGACGACCGGCCTGCTTCGGCACGAAGTAGTACATCATCCCGAGGAATGCGGCGGTCAGGAAGAAGCCGACGGCGTTATGCCCGTACCACCACTGGATCATCGCGTCCATCGTGCCGGGATACATCGAGTAGGACTTGAACAGCGTGACCGGCATCGACATGTTGTTGACGATGTGCAGCACCGCGATGACGATGATGAAGGCGCCGAAGAACCAGTTCGCCACATAGATGTGCTGGACCTTGCGCTTCAGGATGGTTCCGAAGAACACGAGGGCGTATGCGACCCAGACGAGGGCGATCAGGATCGCGATCGGCCATTCCAGTTCGGCGTATTCCTTGCCCATGGTCATGCCCAGCGGCAGGCTGACCGCGGCCAGTACGATGACCAGTTGCCAGCCCCAGAAGGTGAAGCCGACCAACGGTCCACCGAAGAGCCGTGCCTGCGACGTGCGCTGGACGATGTAGTAGGAAGTGGCGAAGAGCGCGGAACCGCCGAAGGCGAAGATCACCGCGTTGGTGTGAAGCGGACGCAGGCGTCCGAAGGTGAAATATTCGAGGTGTGTGTTCAGAGCGGGCCATACGAGCTGTGCGGCGATGATTACGCCAACCAGCATTCCGACGATGCCCCAGACGATCGTCATGATCGTGAATTGCCTGACTACTTTGTAATTATATGTCTCTTGCGCTGTTGTTTTTACGCTGTGTGTATCTGCAGTTGTTTCCATGGAGATCCCCCATCGGTGAAAAGATCGGCACAGCCAGTATTTGCCGGACCTCCAGTCCAGCATCCGGAAGTGTAGGCGAAGAATCACCTCTTGGGTTGATTCAGATCAAGACTTTTTTTCGAATTTGTCTTGATGGGGGGAACTTTTCGTGTGCTTTGCTATAGCGTTAGCTGAAAATCAGGCCCCTGACCATCCGTGCTGCCTGCCGGTTGAACCAGCCGGACGCTTGTTCGGGCGATCCCGTCTGGCCGGTTCACCGAAGCTGGCGTGCCTTTCCGGACGCTGTTCAAGGGTGGCGATGAAGCGACATCCGGCGCTACGGTGTGACGTGGAAGGGCCTGCGTAGGGTGCGGTGAGGCGCAGCCGAACCGCACCGTCACCACGTTGGCCTCGGCTTTCGGGTCTCGAGCGGCGCAATTCGCTGCGCTCATTGGCACCCTGCACGTGGCACGATTCGCGATGGCGTGCTCCGAGGCCCTTAGAGTCGGTGACGTGGCCCGCTTTGTTGCGGGATCAGCGCACAGATGTCGACCAATGTGTGCAGTTCGTCTGGAGGGAGTTCGGGAAAGAGGCGACGCAGCCTCTGCTCGACGTTCGGCGCGGGCGCGGTGTGCGAGAATCGTCCGGCGCTCATGCGGCAGAGCCATTCGGAAACCGCACGTTCCGTGTGCAACTCCAGATTCAGACAGGCTTGATACCCGTCAAGCCATGCCAGAGGCTTGAGTCGTCCGCGCAGTTTGCGGACTCGGACCGTTGCCCGCTCGTGCCAATACCGCGATCCCGCCTGCAGGAAGGCCCAGTGTGTCGGCGGCAGGCGGTGAGGGTGCCAGCAGGCGAACAGCAGGAAGATGATGTCGAGTTCCTTCTCGTGCTGCCAGCGCAGCAGGGGTTCCCGAATGGAAGCCACGCTCCAGGACTGGCCGGCAAAGGCCCAGAATGCCTGCACATCCATTGTGTCCGCCAGTGGTCCGAAGGACTTCAGGCTGTCTGCGACAGCGGGGCGAACCGGATACCGGCGATGCGGTGCAGGCCGTCCATGTCCAGCAGGCGCACATCGCGGGTGTGGATCTCGAGCATTCCCTGCTTGCGAAACTGAGTGAACAGGCGACTGATCGTCTCCTGTGTCAAACCCAGATGGTTGGCGATATCAGCCCGGGACATGCTGAGGCAGAACTGGTCGGCAACCAGGCCGCGCGCATGAAAGCGCATCGAAAGGCTGAGGAGCAGGGCGGCGAGACGTTGCTCGGCGCTGCGTTGCCCCAACAGCGCGAGAAGCGACTCGTCAGAGGCGATTTCCCGGCTCATCAGGCGCATGAAATGCTGGCGGAAGCTGGGCAGTTGCCCGGCGAGGTCGTCAAGCTTGTCGAACGGAATCTCACAAACGCTGGTCGATTCCAGGGCCACCGCACTGACCGGATGTTCGCCCTGGTTGATCGCGTCGAGGCCGAGTAGCTCACCGGCAAAAGCAAACCCCGTTACTTGTTCGGTGCCATCATCCGAAAGGAGTACGGTTTTCAGCGAACCCGTGCGCACGGCGAACACCGAGGTGAAAGGGGTTCCCATGCGGAAAAGGATTTGGCCCTTGGTGATTGGCCGTCGCCTCTGAACGATCTCGTCGAGCTGCCAGAGGTCCCGTTCGGTCAACCCCACGGGCAGGCAAAGCACCTTCAGTGAGCACTGATCGCAGGACCCAGAAGCGTGCATCGTCATGGCTCCGAGTGTAGGCGGAAGTCGGGAGCGAAGGGAAGACTCCCTGAACCTGCCCGAGGGATTTCCCGGGGCGGCTCCTGGCGACCCGATCTCGGGCCGTGTGCGAGCGCTGGATTTCACGATCTCCGACGCGCAGGCTCTGATCTGGATCATCCCATGGATTCCCATCGTGGACTACCCTTGATAGGTATGGAACCTTCCGCCTTCTTTCTACCCCGGGAATCGCTGGATGCGTTATTCGACGCGATCCGCGGCCAAGGCTATGCCCGTGTGCTTGGACCCATGGAACGCAACGGCGCCATCACCTATACCGCGATCACCGCTGCCAGCGAACTTCCCAGGGGTCTGCGCGACCGGCAGGGGCCGGGGCATTACCGGCTGGAACCCGGATCCGGCGAGCGCTGTTTCAGTTGGGCGAACGGTCCGCAGGCCCTGAAGCCACTGACCTTTGCCCCCCGGGAAACGCTCTGGCGCTGCGCGCTCGACGACAGTGGCCGTCTGACGTTCCTGGATACCGATGCGGTGCCCGAGCGAACAGCCGTGATCGGGGTGCGGGCGTGTGATCTGGCGGCCATGCGAATACAGGAGCAGCACTTTCTGAAACCGCCTCATCCCGATGCCCATTTCGCCGCGCGTCGCGAACGTCTGTTTCTGGTTGCGGTTCACTGCAGCCACCCTGCCGACACCTGTTTCTGCGCTTCCACCGGCGACGGACCGCGCGCCGAGACGGGACACGATCTGGCCATGTCCGAACTCGATTACGGTTTCATCCTCACCGCCGGCACGGATCGCGGCCAAGCGGTCTTGGCCGAACTGCGTCTCGCGCCGGCCGCGCCTGACGATCGAGCTCAGGCCGACGCCGAGATCGAAAAGGCCGCAAGGGCACAGACGCGTGGTCTGCCATCACGCGATCTGAAGGAAGCCCTGTACGCACGCCTGGAACATCCGCATTGGGATCAGGTCGGCCGCCGGTGCCTGTCCTGCGGGAACTGCACGGCGGTATGCCCAACCTGCTTCTGCCATGCCGAGATGGACGAGCCGGCACTGGCCGGGGACTCGAGCGAGCACCTGCGGCAGTGGGATTCCTGTTTCACCGCGGTACACAGTTACATGGGGCATTTCCTGGTGCGTGAGGAGACGCGCCTGCGTTATCGCCAATGGCTGACCCACAAGCTGGCCTCCTGGCACGAGCAGTATGGGCGTTCCGGCTGCGTGGGTTGCGGCCGCTGCATTGCCTGGTGTCCGGTGGGCATCGATATCACCGCCGAGGTTTCGGCGCTCCTGGAGTCCGGTGATGCGCAATCCTGACCGACCGGTGGAAGTCGAGGTGGTGGAACGGGTCGAGGAGACACCGACCATCTACACATTGCACCTGCGCTTCACCGACCCGGAGGTGGCAGAGGCGTATCGGTCGCTGCCGGGGCAGTACAACATGCTCTACCTGTTCGGTGTCGGCGAGATCCCTATCTCGATCGTTTCCGACCCGGACCACGATGGCCCCGTCGAGCACACGATCCGCTCGGTCGGGCGAGTGACCCGGGGCATGGAACGCCTGAAAGTCGGCGATCGAATGGGGTTGCGCGGACCCTACGGCCGCGGCTGGCCGCTGCAACAAGCCGATGGGCGCGATGTCGTGATCGTGACGGGAGGGCTCGGCTGTGCGCCGGTGGTCTCGATGATCCGTTATGTACTGCAACGCCGTGAACGCTTCGGGCGCCTGGTGATCATGCAGGGTGTCAAACATACCGATGACCTGATCTGGCGCCGACAGTACGAGCGCTGGCAGCAGATGCCGAACACCCAGGTGCTGCTGGCGGCCGACGTCGGTGGGCCGAACTGGCCCTACAGCGTGGGCAAGGTCACAGTGCTGTTCAACCAGGCGGGGATCGACCCTGACCGGAGCATCGTAATGCTCTGTGGCCCCGAGATCATGATGAAGGCATCGATCGACCGGCTGCTTGCTCTGAAGGTGCCTCCCGATTCGATCTGGCTCAGCATCGAGCGCAACATGCAATGCGGGATCGGTCACTGCGGGCACTGCCAGGTCGGGCCCTATTTCGTCTGCCAGGACGGCCCCGTGTTTCACTACCCCGAGTTGCGCCCCTGGCTGGGCGTCACCGGTTTCTGAACGGAGGTCCCGATGCCGGTTCAGGGTTACAACCAGACCGACGCGCTCGAGCGTCTGAACGAGCGGGAGAACTCCCGCCCGCGCATCGCCGTGCACAAGTTCAGCTCCTGCGATGGTTGCCAGTTGGCGTTCATCAACGCCGGCGAAGCCCTGCTCGACCTGGCGCAACAGGTCGACATCGTGCACTTTGCCGAGGCGGGTCCGATGGACCCGGAGGCCGCGGTCGATATCGCCTTCGTCGAAGGAAGTATATCGACCCCCGATGAGGCATTGCGGATCGGGCAGGTGCGCGCGAACAGCCGTTTCCTGGTCAGCCTCGGCGCTTGCGCGACCTCTGGCGGGCTGCAGGCCCTGCGCAATTTCAACGCCGATGGGGCGCGCGGCTGGACCAGCGCGACCTATGCCCAACCGGAGTTCATTGACAGCCTGGATACCGCAACGCCGGTGGCCGAGCACGTCAGGGTCGATCTGGAGCTTTGGGGCTGCCCGGTGAACGCGCGACAGGTTTTTCAGGCGATTCGCCAGTTGCTGTTCGGGGTGGCGCCGGTGGTCGATCGGGACAAGCTATGCGTCGAGTGCAAGCGCCAGCAACACGTCTGCGTGCTGGTCGCCAAAGGCGAGCCCTGCATGGGGCCGGTCACGCACACTGGCTGCGGCGCGCTCTGTCCTGCGTTCGGGCGCGATTGCTACGCGTGCTTCGGCCCGGCGGAGAACCCGAATACGGCAGCCCTGGCGCGCCGTTTCGAAGGGCTGGGACTGCTGCCGGAAGCCGTCGCGCGCCGGTTCCATTTCATCAACAGTCATGCACCGGCCTTTCGTACCGAATGGCTGGCGTGGAAGGAACGCTCGTGAGCGAACAGCGCGAAATCCGTATCGAGGTGCCGGTGCTGGCCCGGGTCGAGGGCGAGGGTGCGCTGGAACTGACCGCTTCGGAAGGCCGTATCGAGACGCTGCGCCTGCGTATCTTCGAGCCGCCGCGCTACTTCGAGAAGTTCCTCGAAGGTCGCGAGCCCCAGGAGGTGCTGGACGTGGTCGCGCGGATCTGCGGGATTTGCCCGGTCGCCTACCAGATGACGGCGGTACAGGCGCTGGAACAGGCGTTCGGCATGCGAGCATCACCCTACGTCACGCAGCTGCGACGGCTGATGTACTGCGGCGAGTGGCTGCAGAGTCACGCCCTGCATATCCACTTGCTCGCGCTGCCGGATTTCCTCGGATTCGAGAACGGCATTGCGATGGCGGGCAAACATCCGGGTGCGGTGCGTCGCGGGCTTCGCCTGCAGCGGCTGGGCAACGACCTGATCCGACTGTTCGGGGGCCGCTCGGTGCATCCCGTGGGAATGCGCGTTGGCGGTTTCCATCGCGCGCCGGATGCGGAAAGGGCGGCAGCGGTGCTTGAGGAACTGAAATCGGTTCTCCCGGATGCGGAGGCGCTGGTGGCCTTTACCGCTTCCCTGGACCTGCCGGACGACGAGCAGGATTTCGTCTCGGTCGCGCTGCGCAACGAAAACGAATATGCGATGTACTCCGGACGGATCGTCTCGGACCATGGCCTCGATCTTCCGGTGGAAGACTATCTGGAGCGTTTCCAGGAATCCCACGTCGCGCATTCGACCGCGCTTTATGCGCACCTTGATGGCAAGCCCTATCTGGTGGGCCCTCTGGCGCGGTTGAACCTCAACCACGACCGTCTGTCGCCGCCGGTGAAGTCGGCGCTGGAGGCGACCGGGTTGCGCTTGCCGAGTCGCAACATGTTCCACTCGGTGATCGCGCGAGCCGTGGAAATCCACGAAGTGGTGCTCGAGGCGATTCGCCTGCTGGAAGCCTACCGGCCCGAGGATCCGGCGCATGTGCCGATGACCCCGAGGGCCGGCGTCGGCTGCGGCGCGACCGAGGCGCCGCGAGGGCTGCTCTGGCATCGTTACCAAGTCGATGCGGCCGGCAAGGTGCTGACCGCGCAGATCGTGCCGCCGACCGCGCAGAACCAGGCACGGATCGAGGACGATCTGAAGTGCTCGCTGGAAGCCTTTGGCCTGCATAACGATGACGATGCGCTGCGCCTGCGCGGTGAGATGGTGGTTCGAAACTACGACCCCTGCATCTCCTGCGCGACGCATTTCCTCAAGGTTCGCGTCGAGCGCCGGTGAGCGAAGGGGAGGGCAAGCAGGGAGTCCCATGGCGCATCATCGGGATCGGGTCGCCGGTCGCCGGGGACGATCTCGGCTGGCTGGCGATCGACTGGCTGCGAAACGCTGGCTTCGACCGGGATGCGGAACTGCTGACGCTGGATCGCCCGGGTCCCGCGCTGATCGATTACCTGCAACCGGACTCTTGGGTGATCCTGATTGACGCGATGGATGCGGGATTGCCGGCGGGCAGTGTCCGGGAACTCGCGCTGGACGGCATCAATGTCAGGGCCAGTGCGCCATCCAGCCACGATCTGGGATTGGCCGAGGCCCTTGCACTGGCGCGGGCACTTGGGGGGCTGCCACGACACCTGTACGTCGTCGGCATCCAGATGGGGGCAGATGGCGCCGATGGCGCCGGGCAGGAGTGGCGGCGCGAGGCCTGTTCCGCACTGACCACGCGGGTTCGCGGCATGATGCAGGTTCCGGTCGCGGTTGGAACCGAAGCGATCTCCTGAACAACCCGTGCTTTGAAGGCCTTGATTCAGCGTCGTGGTCGTTCGGGCTCCGATCCGATCGGTGCGATTGCCGTCCGGATCGTACCGGGTGTTGCGCCCAGCGTCCGCGCAATGGTCTCCGCAAGGTGGTCAATTTCGGCCGCCCACCGGTGCGTGAATCCGGGGAGGTACTTCGGATGGAAAAAGACGTCAGCGGCGTCCAGGAGCCAGATCCTCGTCCCGTCCCAGCCCAGATGGTCGATACGCATGTCGCGGTGGCGGATGCGCTGAAGCTGCAAGTCCGTGAGCAGGCCGCGGATGGCCTGAAGTACCCGTTCACACTCGTCGGAACCCATCGCGCGGATGCATCGTTCCAGCGGCGTTGCGTCGATAGGTTCGCAGAGCAGCCAGGCGCTTCCTCCCTGACGCCGGCGGATCATCATCACGTTACGATGAACGGAAAATCCCAGGCGCCGAAGAGCCAACTCGTTTACCCAGGTCCGTAGCACACGATCCCGGCGCAGTGCGTCCGCGATCCAAGCCGCGACACCGGGTCCCCTCGATTCGATTACGCGCGTCTTCCATGCGGGTAGCGGGAAAGAGCCCGAATCGGGCCCCTGGTACTCGCCATGCGCAATACGGTGCGCCAAAGCCAGCGCTTGTTCGGGTGAAATTCTGCGGCGGTCGTGAAATATTTCCAGATTGCCGTGTCGCTGTCTTGGGTAATGTTTCCATCCACGCGCGCCGCGCAGCGCAACCTGCCGGGCATGGTCGACGCGCGCCCGCTGGATCGTCTCGACCAGCCGGTTCTCCTCGGGCACACTGAGTGGCCAGCCTCTGGCAGTGCTGTAGCGACGACACATCTGGCGCAGTTCTTTCTCCGGTAGACGGGACTTCGAAGCGTAGATCCTTACCAGGTGGTTCAGGCTCCGGCGCCGGCCAAGCGGCGCCCGACGTTTTCTGACTCGGTCGCCATCGATCGTGACCAGTTGGCCATTGCGAGGGATGAAATTACGCGGATTCATGTCGCTTTGCTGAATGCCGGCCAGGTGATGGGCGATCAGGGTCTCCAGCATGCGCTCATGCTTCTCCGTGCCGGCGGGGTCATCGTCCGGAGGCCAGGGGGCATCCGCCGAAATCCATTCGAGAACGGCCAGCCATCCGCCAGCCTTTCGGTTGTAACCAGCGTATTCCAGATTCGGAGCGGGTATTCCCGAGCGGCAAAGGTGCCTGATTCCACGTACACCCCGTAGCCATTCGATACCCTGGCGAAGGTTGCCACTGTAGATCTTCGCCGCAACGGGCTGGCCGTCGTCCAGTTCCCCACGGAAGATCCAGCGTTTGCCCGGATACTGGTGAATCAGTTCGAGCAACCGCAGGTGGCCGGAGGTACCGAGTTTCAGGGTCTGCCCGGTGAGTGGGTGTGTTGCCATCGGAATCAGCTGGTTTCCGAACCGGGCGGGTCGAAGCGATAGCCCAGGGTTTCGAGGTCACGGTGGTAATGGCGCGCCACCAGTTCGGCGAGATCGTCGTTGTAGTAACGGCGGTAATCGTCTCGTTCCCGAGCCTTGCGCAGGTGGGGCAGGGCAGGGGTGGGGATGCCGATACGCCGGCAGATCGCTGTGAAGTCTTCTTCGAGGCGCTCGTAACGGCCGATGAAGTCGACGATCACACGGCCCTGCAGATCCACCACGTATTCGTGCTGCAATTCCGCCGAGGTGTCCAGCATGTAGTCGTAGGGGCGATCCGAGTCGAACTTCAGACGCAGGAAATCTCCGAAGCTGCTGACCCCTTGCAGCACTTCCGGTTTTTCGCGCTGGATGTGGTGATAGGAACTGACCTGCAGATCCCACGGGTTACGCACCATCACGAACTTGAACAGGTCTCTGTATACCGTTTCCGGCAGCATCTCCTTGGCTGCGATCGCTTTCGCGTGGCGGGGAAATTTCAGCCCCAGTTTGTGACGGGGCCGCGTCATCTGGTTGATCTGGCTGGCCACCCAGAGTGGCGCACTGTACCACCCACCCCAGCGGTACGGTCGCAATGCCGCCCGGATACTGGTGCCGCCGGTCTTCGCGATGTGGACGAAGAGAAAGTTCTTGCGATAAGAGATCAGCATGTTTCCGGGCTGGGCATGAGCTTCTGGTCATCAGTGGTGGGCCGGGGGCGGAACCGCTGGATCGGCATTGTATCGCGATGCAGGTACGCAGGCTGCACACTGGGTTCTGGTCGTGCCTACGACCCTGCTCGTAATGGAGCGGTGCGGGTGTCCTGGGTCATAATCCGAACGCTTTTCACGCATGGGGGTGCGCAACCGTGGTGCTGGTACGAAGGCCGCCGGTCCACTCGTTTCACGCATTGCTCGGCTCCGGAGTCGTAGCCTTTCCGGACGCCGCGTCCTGATTACGGAGCGTCAATGAAGGTCATCTACCTGGTCGGCATGGGCCGAAGCGGTTCCACGCTGCTGGATATTCTCCTGGATTCACATAGCCGGATCCGCGCGTTGGGTGGCGTCAGGCGTCTTGCGCATTACGCACGGAAGCATCCCTGCCCCTGCGGCGCGCCCAGCTTCTGGGCCTGCGAGTTCTGGTCGAAGGTCAATCAGGGTTTGCACGAACGTCTTGGTTGTGATCTGACTACCCTTGATGTCCACGCCCGGGATGACAGGGTCTTCCGCGAACATAATCGCACCCTTTTCGAGGTGGTGGCCCAGGTCAGCGGAGTACCGTTCGTTACCGACAACTCGAAATCGGTGATCCGTCTGCAGCGGTTGATGGACGCGCCCGACATCGACGTGATCCCCGTGCACGTGCTGCGGGACCCGCGGGGCAGGGCGCAATCCCTGCGCAAGCGCAAACAGCAGAATTACATTCCGACGTTCTCCTACTCGCACCGGTCGTTGCGACTGTACTTCCTGTTGCGGAATCGGCCGCATATCGTCGTCAACTACGAGAAGCTGGCCTACGCACCCGAAGACCAGTTACGCAAGCTGATGGCCAGACTGAACCTGGAATTCGAGCCGGCGCAGCTGCAGTGGGCCGAGTTGCCGCACCACAACATCGGATCCGCGGATGTTTTCCGTAAGACGGAGGGTAGCCTCATCCGGCCCGACGATGCCTGGAAGAAGATCATCCCACCCTATATGAAGACGATCATCAACCTGATTGCCTGGCCCGGCCGCGTGGCCAACGATGCCAAGGAGCGGCGCTGGGGTCTAGATTGACGACCACGCAACCCCGACCCCCCCCCTGCGCGTGGTTCACCGGCATCCCCGGGATGCCGAGCACACCGTACGGCCCATCGGAACAATGCGGGGTGCGTACTCCGCGAGCCCCTCGACGATTCTCTCGGGAACCGTCTGGCCGCGTTCCCGCCGTTGCGTCCGCAGCCAGTCGCGGTGCACGAAGCGCACTTCGGCAACCACCGTTGGCAGGTTGATCAGTCGTGCGATGGCCAGACGGTGATTGCCACCGGAAACCTTTATGAAGGTACCGTCGGGGGCTATCGCAATGCCGATTTCGTCGTCGGCCAGATCGGCCAAATAACCATTCCCGCGCATGCTTTCCGCGATGTTGCGATAGCGGGTTACGTATTGTTCCAGCTTGTCGCGGACTTTCTTCTCGGCGTGCCAGACAGATTTTCCTCGGGCCAGATAATAAGCGGTCAATGCGCTGGCGTGGTGCTCATCCGACAGGGAGTCCGCAAGAATGGTTTGCAGCAGGACATGGGCGGGATGATCGGAAAATGCGGCTGTGCGCAGATGCCAACCCCCATGTTTGACCAGTGGATGCCGGAATAGCCTGTTGCCGAAAAATAGTACCTTGGACAGGAAGGTCCGCTTTACCAGAACCCGCTCAATGGTCGTCGTCGGAACGTCTATCAGGATTTTCGCGCGCATACCGTAAGATTATTCCGAAAACGCAGATAGCCCGAGGACTCGAAGGTACTCGCGGCTGCTGTTTTTCAGGTTGAAGTGTTCCACTGCGTGCCGAAGCGAGGCAGGCTGGGTGTCCGCGTCCAGTGTCTTGATCATGGCGGCCGCGAGAGCGCGACGATCGCCCACTGGAACCAGCACGCCGTGCTTTCCGCCCTGCAGGATTTCGCGTGGACCGCTGGGACAGTCGGTCGCCACGACCGGGGTTCCAAGCCCCATCGCTTCGACCAGTACATTGGGTGAGCCCTCGTAGCGGGACGACAGCACGACCAGGCTGGCTGCTCGCATCAGTGGGTAGGGGTTCTCCAGAAACCCCGGGAGATCCACGTCTATCGCGATACCCAGTTCGCGGGCGAGTTTCGACAGGGCGGAATGTTCCGGTCCATCGCCCAGGATCACCAGTCGAGCCTGCCGTTCCTTGCGCAGGATGGAGAACGCGTGCAGAAGTGTCGGGAAATCCTTTTGCGGCTTGAGGCGTCCCGCGGCCAGAATCACGGGTACCCGGCCGCCATCGGTGAACCACGGGTGATCGAGAGGGGCTGCGGCAAGGGTGTCGATGTCTGGACCCAGGCTCGGGTTCGGGATCACCCGAAAACGGTCGATCGGAACGTGGCCGATTTCGGCCAGATCTTCGGCGATGGGTCGGGCGACGGTGATAATGGCGTCGGCCCAGGGGTAGAGCCATCGGACGGGAAGGAAACGGGCTATCCTCTGAATCCGGGTTTTCCCGGCCAGCGAGCCGCTGAGGTGCATGCCCATGCGCAGAACGACACGCGTGTCGGTACCAGCGAAGCGGCGGGCCAGCAGCGCCACTCGCCCGGCTCGATCCTTGGCCGCAAGCATGGCCCGGGGGCGGGTCTGCCTGAGGTATTGGTACAGGGCGGGGATTGCGAAGACGGAAGTTGCCACATCGAGTGAAATGATGTTCACCCCGGCCGGGATTGCGCGGACGTGTCCTCCACGTGCCTTGAGAAGAAGCAGGTCGACGGAGACCCCCGCGTCGACGAAGCCGCGCAGCAGGTGGTTCATCATCCTTTCGACACCACCGTCGCCGGTATAAG
>SLHN01000162.1 GCA_007136145.1 Thioalkalivibrio sp. | reverse complement strand
GTTTGCGAAGACACCCCAACCGGTGAAAGCTGCTTCATCACCCAGGCGGCCATCGACGAGGATGGCGAGCCGGTGATGCAGGTATCCATTGGTGTGATCGAAGGCGAGCGGATCATGGTCATCTATCTACCGCTCGGTCTCGATCTTCGCCCCGGCATCCTGTTCCAGATCGGCGACGCGCTGCAGCGCGAATTTCCGTTCCAGACTTGCCTCCCCAACGGTTGCCGGGTGATTGCCCGGGTCGATCAGGAGATGCTTGCCGCGATGCGCGCTGGGGCCACTTTCCGTGTCGGAGTGAAGATGGTCGATTCCGATCGCGTGGCAGCCATCGAGGGTTCGCTGATGGGGTTCACGGCGGGTTTCAACGCAGTCTCTCGCTGACTTGAGAGCGCCGTGGGGAGGCGTGAGGCGCGGCCGAACCGCGCCGATACCCCTGCGGCGGCATCGAGTTGCTGGCGTCAGACGCAGCCAGTTGGCTTCGGCAACCCGCCATATTTGGTAATCGGTTTCATCGGACCGCTCATCCAAGTGGTGAACATGCCCTTCTGATCGGCATTCAGGTACTTGGCGAACTTGCGGATGGGTGGAACGACGGCATGATCCTCGAAGTACTCCCTGGCCTTGACGATATGTTCCCACTTTTCGTCGTCGAGCTCGACGCCGTCGGCTTCCGCCATCGCGCGCCCGATTTCCGGGGTCCAGCAGTCCCGATCAACGAGGTAACCATCGCCGTCACGTTCTGGAAGATCCATTGATTTGCTCCTGAGCTTGCCATGAATTCGCGCAATAGTTTAGCACAGCAGTCAGGAATTGCCGACGGACGTTCACGCCAACCCTCATCACGAACGCAGCGTAGGGTGCCAATGAGCGCAGCGAATTGCGCCGTTCGAGGCCCGGGGGTCGGCCGGCGTGGTATCGGTGCGGTTCGGCTTCGCCTCATGGCACCCTACGGGAGCCGGCACTGACCACCCCTGATATTGAAAGGCGTAGGGTGCCAATGAGCGCAGCGAATTGCGCCGTTCGAGGCCCGGGGGCCGGGATGCCAAGACTGGCGTGGTGTCGGTGCGGTAGGGTTGGCCACGGAAAAACGCTGATCCGGTTCACCTTCCGTGGTTTCCGTGTCCTTGCGTGGCCGCATTTTCACGTTAACCTTGGGGCTCAGGCAAAAAGGGAATTCGCATGAAGAGGCGTACAGGGATCGTTGCCATCTTGCTTTTGCTCTGGGCTGTGTCCAGCCCGGTATCGGTTGCCGCGGATTGCCCGCCCGGGGAATTGACCGAGCTTGCGGAGTTGCGAATGGGCGGGATCCCCGAAAATCGCCGCGTCACGGTCGAAGGTGTCGTAACCGCCGTATTTTACGGCCAGGATCGACTGGGAGGCTTTTTCATACAGAACGACGCCACACCGCCCATCGGGCTTTTCATCTACGCCCCCGCCCTCGCTGACAACGCACCGCGCGCGGGCGACCGGGTACAAGTTTCGGGGCGATTTGACCGTTTCCACGGTCGCCCGCAGATCAACCGCGTCACCGACCTGAAGGCTTGTTCACATCACGGCCTCCCAACTCCCTACGTACTGACTCTCCCCGCCGACGCAACACAGCTTTCCGATCTCCAGGACATCAAAGTCCGGGTCCCGCAGCCGTTGACCGTGACCGGCAACCATCAACTCGGGCGCTACGGCAGCCTGCGGCTTTCGGCCGAGGGCCGCCTGTTCCGCCAGGGGCAGCGTGATGACGCAACCGAAGCGTCCAACCGGGCTCGTCGGATCGAACTCGACGATGGCAGTTATCGTGCGAATCCTGATCCCATCCCCTATCTGGATTCGCGCGGGACGCGACGCGTGGGCGACGAGGTCATGGAATTGACCGGCATCCTGACCCACGCGTTCGACGTATACAGGATTCATCCAACCCGCGCACCGGACTTCCGGAACACAAACCCACGTCCGGAACCACCGCCGGTGACGCAAGGTGCCCTGCGCGTGGCGACACTGAACGTGGAAAACTATTTCCTGACCCTGGGCAGCCGGGGGGCGTCAAGTCGCACGGCGCTGCAACGCCAGCGCGCGAAACTGACCGCGACCGTTCACGGCCTGGATGCCGACGTGATCAGCCTGACCGAAGTGGAAAACGGCGACCGCGCGCTCGATGACCTCGTGGCTGTACTCAACCGGGGGATTCCCGTCAGGCAACGTTACCGGGCGGTGAGCCACCGACAGACGGGCACCGATGCTATCCGCAACGCCCTGCTCTACCGACCCGATCGTGTCCAACTGCTCGGAACCGATGCCGACCCCGATCCGGTGCACAGCCGGCCCCCACTGCTGGCCTGGTTCCGGCCGACAGGCCACGGCGAGCCGTTCGGCATCGTTGCCGTGCACTTCAAGGCCAAGGTCGGCTGCCCGACGGATGGCGACATCGACCAGGGTCAGGGCTGCTGGAACGAGTTACGCACGGATCAGTCACAACGGCTGCTCAGGTGGCTGAATCGGGTACGCGATCCTGGTATTCCCGTGATCATCGCGGGAGATCTGAATGCCTACTCCGCGGAGGATCCCGTCGCCGCCCTTCTGGCCGGGGGCAAACTCGATCTGGTTTCGTCAAGGCACCCGGTGGTCAATCATTACACCTACGTATTCAACGGCGAATCTGGGCAACTCGACTACCTTCTTGCCGCTCCACTGCTCGCGGCTCGGGTCATTGACGCGGGCATCTGGAACGTGAACGCCGACGAACCGCGCTTCCTGGGATTCGACGGACGACAACCGGCCAACGGCCCCTGGCGTTCCTCGGACCACGACCCCGTCTGGGCAGACCTGAAGTGGTGAGCCAGGGCGGTGCTGCTGGAAGCTCGATACGACCCCTCCCACCGCGCTGAACCGGCGTCCCTATTCCGGGTCGATCGGCTTCGCTTTCATCCGCAGACGGGCCTGATCGGTCACCAGCTGGCGAATCAGCGTCGCAATGCGAGCGCGCAATTCGTCGTCGGGATACTCGAATGCGAAACCGACGCGATAGAGATCGATGCCCTTGCCGGGAATGCAATTCTGGTGCACGACCCGGGCACGGAGTTCGATCGTGTGCGGACTGTCGGAACTCGATAACACGATCAGCAGCGACTGTTGCACTTCCAGCGGATCCGGCAGTGTCAGCATCAATCCGCCCGCGGAGATGTCTTCCAGCGTTGCACGCAGTTCGCCCGACTCGCCATATTCGATCTCGAGACGCTGCACGAGCCTTGGTTCGGAACGCCGCCCGTCCTGATCCGGTTGCGCCAGAAGAACCTCGAGTACGTGACGGAACCGCGGCTCGTCGGCAGGGCTGATGCTGTCGAAGCGGAGAGCCAGATCACGCATGCCGCCCTCCTCCTGTTCACGCAGAACCACGGCACGCACCGGAATCTGCTTCCCGCGCCCCACCGGCAAACGCAACCATACGGTGTCGCCGATATTCGCGGGTAGCCGGGTACCGCGGACCAGCGCGCCTCCCCAGGAAATGTTCCTGAGCACCGCCGCCACCTGTTGCGTCTGATCCCCTGAAGCCAGTGTCACCGGAACATTGATATTGATCCGGTATTGGCGCCGGAGGTCCCCGCCATCCTCGCGCGGACGCGCCTGGACCCTTGCCGTGGATTCACCCGAAACCCGCGTTCGGCGAACGATGGCCAGCGCCTCGGCAATCGTGGCGGTGACCGCCGCCGTGTCGAGCACCTCCGTACCCTTCGAGTCCTCCGGTTCAACAGACTTCAGCGGTACCACACCGAAACGAGCGCGATACTCGTCGACCCACATGGCAAGCAAGCGCAAACAAGCGCGCAACTCGTCCGGAGTCGCCTCGGCGAGAGGCTTGCCGGACTCCCTGGGTCGCGGATCGCTTGGCAAGGCCATTACCTGGGAAATCCCCTGAGAAAAATCACATCCGGCGGAATACAGACCCCGTCAGATCAGCCCCAGGGCGACCATCGCGTGGGCGACCTTCAGAAAGCCAGTGACGTTGGCACCGGTCACGTAGTTGCCGGGCTGCCCGAACTCCTCCGATGTCTGATAACAGTTGCGATGGATATTGACCATGATCTCTTCCAGACGCTTCTCCGTATGCTCGAAGGTCCAGGAATCGCGACTGGCATTCTGCTGCATCTCCAGCGCACTGGTGGCCACTCCACCGGCGTTCGCGGCCTTGCCCGGCCCATAGGCGATACCCGATTCCTGGAAAACGCGGATGCCCTCCGGCGTGGTCGGCATGTTCGCACCCTCGGCCACGGCAATGCAGCCCTGCTCGACCAGCGTCTTCGCATCCTTGCCATTGAGTTCGTTCTGCGTTGCGCAGGGCAGCGCAACCTGACAGGGAACCGTCCAGATGTTGCCATCGGGGATATAGGTGCTGTCCGGACGCTCGTCGGCGTAGACACTGATGCGCCGGCGCTCGACTTCCTTGATCTGTTTGATCAGGTCCAGATCGAGCCCATTGTTGTCGACGATAACGCCATTGGAATCGGAACAGGCGATCACCTTGCCGCCAAGACTGTGAATCTTGTCGATGGCGTATATGGCGACGTTGCCGGAACCGGACACGATGCAGGTCTTGCCGTCCAGTGAATCGCCCCGGACCTTGAGCATCTCGTTCACGAAAAATACGGTGCCATAGCCCGTTGCCTCGGTTCGAGCACGGCTCCCGCCCCAGTTCAGACCCTTGCCGGTCAGCACCCCGGACTCGTATCGGTTGGTGATGCGCTTGTATTGCCCGAACAAATAGCCGATCTCGCGCTGGCCGACACCGATGTCGCCCGCCGGCACATCGGTGTATTCCCCGATATGCCGGTACATCTCGGTCATCAGGCTCTGGCAGAAGCGCATGATCTCCGCGTCGGAACGACCTTTCGGGTCGAAGTCACTTCCGCCCTTGCCGCCACCAATGGGGAGTCCGGTCAGAGCGTTCTTGAAGATCTGCTCGAAACCGAGAAACTTGATGATCCCCAGGTACACCGACGGATGAAAGCGCATCCCGCCCTTGTACGGACCCAGCGCACTGTTGAACTCAACCCGGAACGCGCGATTGATGTGGGTGTGCCCCTTGTCGTCCTGCCAGGGTACCCGGAAAATGATCTGACGCTCGGGCT
>SLHN01000148.1 GCA_007136145.1 Thioalkalivibrio sp. | reverse complement strand
ATTCCAGCGGCATGGTTTCCGTTGAAATCCGCTGATTCCGCACGCGTCTCGACGGTGACCACCGGGCGCACCGGAGCACCCGAGCGCAGCGGTTCCTCCGCCCTACTCTCACTGCTGTCGCTACCGGCACCTTCCGGCATCCGGGTCGAGCGCGTAATCGGTTCGTCGGATGGCGCGGGCGCTCTGGAAGGTAACCTCTTTCCCGCGATCAGGTCCCTCAAGAGATCGATCGAGGTTCGGAAACCATCCGTGGTCAACGGCTTTCGAATCCAGACGACATCGTCCACGCCATGATCACGGGCCGACATCAATGCCACAGGCCCCTTGAACCGAGCCCGCACCCTGGACAGGAGATTCAACCCATCATCTCCGTCACCGTTGACGATCGCCGCGTCTGCATCGCGCTCGCCGACCAGGCTGCAGATCCCCTTGGCTGGCCCTTGAACAAACATCCCGAAAAGACCGTAAGCCTTTGGATCAACACCAAGCACGGCCACCTTGATGGGATTCCTGATCGATGAGCCGTGATGGTCATCGGCAGGCCGCATCGAGTCTTCCCGCTTCTTGGGAGTTTCCGTCGGCCCCGGCATGGATATCCCACCCGCGGACATACCATCCTGCCGGGAGCTTCCCGGAGCCGAGGGAACTGGGTCATTCCTCGGCCGCATCTTGCGATCAGCGGCCAAGCGGGCCCGTACGAGCTGGCCTCGCACCCGTTCGATGGACTCCCGAAAATGATCCGCGGTCAATGGCTTTCTGATCCATACCACATCGCCGAGATCCTGCTCCCGGACCGACATCACCGCCACAGGTCCGTGAAAACGCTTGCGGACATCCATCCAGAGCGCGGAGCCCTCCGGACCGTCGATGTCGACAATGACAACATCGGCCTGCGCCTCGGGGAGAAGCTGGCAAGCACCACGGGCCGGCCCCTGAACGAACAACCCGAAGAGTGTCTCGCCTCTGGCGTCGAGCCCCAGCAATGCGACACGAATAGGCTGGGAGTCAGAGAAATTCTTCACGATCCGCTCCGTTCATCATCCGGTTTGGTTGGCGAGGGCGCTCCGGGGACACGACTCATGACCCGGCGAGACGAGTGGCGGGCGGGGAACCGCAACCCAACGCATGAGGCTCATTCGAGGACATCCCTAATCGTACCAAGCCGGCGGCAGGCTAGGCAGATTCTCCTCAAGAAATTCACGCATCACCGCACGGCGTTGCGTATCGTTGGTGTATGCGTAGATTTCCAGAAGCTCACTGGCGACCAGTGCGTCGGTGGGGTCGTGTTTCAAGGCCCACTCCAGGACATCCCTCGCGGCATCGACCTGGCCGTACTCCAGGCAGGACCGTGCTTCCTCCACCGCATTCGAAAACCCGGGCGCGGGCGCCGAGGATCCGCGTACCACCAGTTCGTGGGTACCCGAAAAACCCAGCGCCAGAACCGACGCCTCGACTGTGGAAACCAAGCTGTCCCAGGGTTCGAAACCGTCTTCGCGATGCCGCCGGAAAAACGCCGTTGAAGATTCGGACAAACAGGTCTCCGCCAGGTCAAGAAGAAGACCCTTCAGTGCAAGCCCCCTCGACCGCAGCACGATGAAAAGGTCCGTCAGAGCCCCCTCCAGCTCATAGGTGTCTTTCCGGTCAATCGACAGAAGAATGCGGCGGACATGGGAACGCAGGTCCCTGGGGTTCTTCACGACTCGGTGGGTCAACAAGGCCGTAGCTTCACTCGAATCCGTCACCTCTGGTAAATACAGAGCATTGGTGCCGTCAATCAAAAAGTTCACGGGGATCCGGACATCAACCATAACCTTTGCACCCTTACACTAACCGGTTGTTATTCAGCCAATGATTCGCAATCCTTACCGTCGCCCGACAGACATCGCGCGATCTCGACCACGAGTATACCGGCCACTTTACAGAAAAACCCGAATGAGTTCCCCCAATGACTCCAAGAGCCCCGATCAACGCCGTTCCCGAAATCGGCACAACGGGAATGAAGGCGATGCGACACCGGTGATCCTGTATTTTTTGATGGTCAGGCTTTTCCAGCGGAATCCGCACTTTCTTCGGTAGCCGAGAGGATCAAGAACAAGGACGATCCACCATCCGTCGACCTTCCTGCCCGGATCGCGGGATTCCCTCCAGTAAGCCGAATCCGATCATCCATCGACGGGCCCCGGCACATTGTCAGCATGTCCGTTTGGCCTACCGCACAGAAGCGGGGGATCGCTGATGGACCATCATCAAGAGCGTGTATTGATGGGTCATGCGAAAGCACCAGGGACCGATCCTCTCGGTGCGCATGGCGAGTGTCCGAAGTGCCCATCCGCTACCGCCCTATGCACCGCCCCTCCCAGCGGCGCAGTAGGCGCAGCCCAAGCCCGACAGGCTCCTAGGTTTCGACATGCGCCTTTTCCGCCATTGCCAGGAGTTCGCCAACAATGTCATTCATCGTCACCAGACCCACAAGTTGGTCACTCTCAAGGACAGCCAGCCTCCGTAGCCGTTGGGCCACCATCAAGCGGGCCACATATTTGACATCCATGCTCGGAGGCACAGTGATCACTGGCTTGGTGCAGACGTCGTAAACGTTTACCAGATCGATATCGCCTTCTTCCGCCACGATGGTTCGGAGGATCGTGGTGTAGGTGATGATTCCGTAAGCGTCGTGTTCGTCTCGCCGTTGCACAACCAGTGATTTGACCTTGTGTGACCGCATCCGCGCCATCGCCTCGCGAAGCGTCGCAAGTGGCGAAATGGTGATCACCTCCGTCTGCATGATGTCCTTGACGAGCATGGCAACTCCAGAAAACAACGATGTATCGTGCCGGAAGCCTGGAAATTCCGATGGTCCAGCGTTGACTTAAGCCCTGTGTACGAAGCCAGGCACGCGACCGTTGGCAATGATCACGCGCCACCGGCTTCGTCCTCGCGACGACAACAACCGATTCAAATATCTTCGCGAATATGCTCCTCGAAACTCTCCAACTGACGGGTATCGATACCGGCGATATGATCGAGCGGAACGGTAAACACGACGCCCTTGGAATGACGTGCCAGATCCAGTTCCACGGTCAGCGCCTTCATGACCGCCAGCGAGAGCTTCTTCTCCAGCACGCAGATCAGCACGGTCTGACTGCCCTCGTAGGTCAGGCCGAAAAAGGTCTTTTTCTCTTTCGCCCCAATCCCGCGGGCGTCCAGCAGGGTCACTCCACCGGCACCCGCGCCCTTGGCGATGTCGATGGCCTTTTCCTCGAGGTCCTCGGCGAGGATCGCAACAAGCACAGCGAATTTCATGGGTCTGTCCCTCTCCACCGGTTGGCGAATTCGACCGCGATGGCATACAGCATCACGGATATTATCGGAAAGATCGAGGCAAATGCGATCAACCCGAAGCCATCAATCATGACATTCCGCCCCTCGATGTGGGTAGCCAGACCGATTCCCAGCGCGGTTACCAGCGGCACCGTCACCTCGGACGTGGTCACACCCCCAAGATCGTAGGCCAGCGCGACAATGTATCGGGGAGACAGGAATGTGAGCAGAATCACCACGGTATACCCGCCCATGATGTAGTAATGGATCGAGTCGCCACTGATGATGCGGTGTACCCCAATGGTGATCCCCACCGCAACGCCCACCGCGACCAGGATCCGAATCACGTTGCCGTTCAGTCGTCCTTTCGCCGCTTCCTCGGCCTTCTGGCCGATCGCGATCAGCGCCGGCTCCGCCATCGTGGTGGCGAACCCGATCGCGAAAGCGAACAGGTAGACGAAGACCCAGCGATCCAACCCGATCAACTGCTCGGCCATGCTCTGACCGATCGGGAACAAACCCATCTTCAACCCGACCACAAAGGCATACAGGCCCACGATCACGAGCACGAAACCGCCCATGACCTTATGTACGTGAGCAATGTGCTTGCGAATCACCAGGTACTGAAACACCAGTACCACAGCGATGATCGGCAGCACGTCGCGGAACATCACCATCAGGTCACGCAGCATGCCCAGCAGGAGACTTCCCCCGATCTCGCTGACGACTTCCGTGACCTCTGGATCCACCGCATCCCGGATCCCCTGCGTCACCTCCCGGGCTTCGCCAAAGCTGTAGACGATGATCCCGTAGATCTGCACCGAAATCATCGGAACCATCACCGCCAGACCGACCAGGCCGAAGCCGTGGATCAGCGCATTGCGGCCCCGGATCGATACCGCCAACCCGATTCCCAATGCGGCAATCAGCGGTACGGTCACGATATTGGTGGTCACGCCCCCGGAGTCGTAGGCCAGCCCGACGATTTCCTCCGGAGCGAAGAACGTGATGAGAACAACGACGACATAGCCAATGATCATGTACCAGTGCAGACTATGCCCGAGCAGAATGCGGACCACCCCGAGCGCCACTACCACACCCACCGAAACTGCAACCAGCACCCGCAGCGTCAAGCCGCTTATGCGCCCCTCGCTGATGATTTCCGCCTGGCTTGCCACCGCGATCAGCGCGGGCTCCGCCACCACTGCCGCAAAGCCCAGGCAGAACCCGAAAATCATCAGCAACGGCAGCGAGCCCTTGCGCGCGAACTCGTTCGAGAGGTTCTTGCCAATCGGAAAGATCCCGAGTTCCAGCCCCTGCAGAAACAGCGCCACGCCCAGTACGACCACCAGCAGACCAACGGCCATCGGCAGCCAGGCATCCGGGACCTGCCGGATGATGAGAAACTGAAAGACACCGACCACCAGAATGATCGGCAGCAGATTGCGGAACGAGTGGTTCAGCAAGCCAAGGAATTCCCTGAGCTGATTCACGCGGTTGGCGCCACCCGGTCGCTGACGTAATCCGGATCCGGCGCAACATGCACTGCTTTCAGGCAGGCTGGCCTACACCGCCAATACTGTGTATTCACCACATCCGTTTTCATGGGGATCCACGCCACCGCTGATGAAGAAAAGCGTAGGGTGTCAACGAGCGCGGCGAGTTACGCCGTGAGAGGCGCGAAGGTCCGAGGGTCGAAGCTGGCCCGGTCCCGTTGCGGTTCGATGCCGCCTCGCGGCTTCCCACTGCATGGACTTTCACCTCAATCCCCCGCGCGTTCCGGTACTGGCCCCTCGTGCCGCCCTAGTCGTCCAGATCCT
>SLHN01000086.1 GCA_007136145.1 Thioalkalivibrio sp. | reverse complement strand
GACATGGGTTACGAGTGGAAGCCGGCCGGCCGCAACCTGTACGAGATACGCGACCGCAGCAGCGGCCAGGTCAAGTGGACCGCGACCCGGGTCGACCTGGTGTTCGGCTCCAACTCGATCCTGCGTGCCTATGCCGAGGTCTATGCCCAGGACGACAACAAGGAGAAATTCGTCCACGACTTCGTCGCCGCCTGGACCAAGGTCATGAACGCCGACCGGTTCGATCTGAAGTAAGCGATACACCCATCGCGGGGGTACTCTGGGTGCGCCGGTCCGGTCGTCACACCAGCACCGGCAGCCCCGGGCAGGGAATCCCGGGGCATCGGCCGCCCCGCGGGGGCCAGGAATACCGGGCGGGATTGAGTCGAGATCGAAAGTTCGCTTAACCCGCCTCAAAGTGGTGTTTTACTTTCTATACTCTCTCTTGTGGGGGCGCGCGATAGTCATGTCGCGGCTGCCGATGCATGCACGCACGTGCGGATTGGCGCTGGGTGGACCGTGGTAATCGTTCCCGGCACTCAGGACCCCCCGGAGGAGTATGGACATGCCCATGGGGTCCGACCCGCAGGCAGTACGGCCTTGGTCCAGCAACGGTTGGGCCAGCGCGGTCCTCGTTTTGCTGTTCTGCCAGATGTTGTTGCCGGCAACGGCCGGCGTTCTCTATACCGAGCGCGAACTCTGGGCGGTCGGTAATCTCTGGGAGCAGACCCACGCCGAATGGCACTCGGAGATCGCGCGCTACGATGGCCGGGTGGCGGAGATCGAGGCATCGGCGATGCCGCAGAAGCATAAGGAATTCCTGCTCCGAAAGGAGGCGAGCTACCACCGCGCCGAATCGCAGCGCCTCGCCGGCAAGCGCGACCAGGTGCAGCAGGTCCTGATTCACGAATCGAACGCCCGGGCCGCAAGAAGTGGGCACGCGACGCGCGAGCAGATCAAGGCGACACTCGGCACTCCCGTCACCGATCCCGGACACCGGGGAATCCGTGGCGATCTCGATGCCGGCGGCGGCGAGATCACGGCCCGGCACATGCAGGACGTGCTGAAGGAAATGGGCTTGGGCCACCTGCCGGTCCGGGACAGCCCCGGAACACTCGATATCGGCGGCGAGTTCGAACTCTGCATCCACAAGGGCGGGCTCGCGCCAGCCGCCGGCTCCGAGTACCACCATATTCGCAACAACGTCGATGCCCGCAACCACGAGGTCTACATGTCCGAGCGGATGCGCAACCGCGTGGCGGGGACCAAGCAGGCGGGCACCGATTTCGTCGAGGTGCAGGATCACCTGAAGAAAGCTTCGGATGGCCTGTTTTCGTCCGACGCCGAGTTGGTCCAGCACGCCGACCGCATGCAAATCATGGCCAAGGGCACCAACAAGACGCTGCAGATGGGCGACATCAGCGATCAGGAACTCGCGGCCATTCTGCGCCAGCATGGCGTGACCGACACGCCGGAGCAGTTCCGTCGGAAGATGGCCGGAATCAAGGAGCAACGTGTGGTGATCAGCGACCCTGCCGAGGCGGGTCGGCTGCGCGACGTCAGCCGCGATGTCTTCGCCACCGCCGAGAGCCGGACCTACGCCCGCGCGCAGACCGAGCTCGACACGAAACTGGCCGAAGCCAACCGGGTCCGCGAACAGGTCCGCAGGGTCGATGCGATGAGTGACAGGCCAGAGACACGCGCCCGGCGCGACGCCTTGAAGAAGTCATTGCAGACCCGCGAGCGCCTGATCCGCGAGGAAATCGTCGACTCGCGCAGCAAGATGATGGCGACCGCCAACGCCAACGCGGAAACTCGGGTACGGGCGACGCGCGGCACCGCCCCGGAAACGACCCAGGCACGACCGGCTGATCCTGGCGCACGGGTCACCGGCCCCGAGACTTCGGCTGCCGAACGGTTGTGGGCCGGGGCTTCGAAGGCGTATGCGGCTTTTACCCTTGCGACGGACATCGTCGACGTGGTGAACACGGTACGAGCGTTCGACGATTACATGGCCGGCGAAGCCCCGTTGAGTCAGGTCGTGCGCAACGCGCTGAATGTACCGCCTCTGTCCCCGATTGGCACGGTGCTCGGCACCAGCGAGCGGATCGGCGCGAGCACGGTGGACTACCTGCGCGCTTCGGCTGACCTGCGCAAGGCCAACGAAGACAACCTGGAGGCGTATCTGACCCAATGGGAAGTTCGCTTCCGACGCGCAGGAATGTCGGCGACCGAGGCAAGGACCGCGGTCGCCGACGCGGTTCTTGCCGGGGACCTCGATGCGCTCGAGGCGCGCGCGCAGGCGCTGCGGCGGGCGGGTCAGGGAATCGAGTCACCGATACTGGTGGTCGAAGAGGGAGTGGGACCTGACGGCGGTGCCTGGTACATGTGGGAGAACACCAAGGACATGGGCTACGGCATGGCCTACGGCATTGCCGACGCCACGCACTATCTGGCGAACATCCCGGTGCGAATGGCCACCGCATGGGACCACTCCGATCTGGAATACGACGACACCATCGCCGAGACCGAGGCGCAAACGCGGCTGTTCCGTGCGTTGCTCAATGCCGGAATCGACCGCGAGCAGGCACTGATCGCGGTACAGGTGGGGGGCGCGACGCTGCACCGGACCGCCCAGCAGGCACGCGAGAACCTCGAGGCCGCGCGTCTGGAGCAGGCGCGCCTCGAGGACGAACGGCGCCGTCTGGAAGAACGGATCGACTCGGTACTCGCCCGCATCGACATCCTGCGCTGGATGTACCTGAACCTGCGTACGGACCCGGTGAGCCCGATCACGCTGCCGCGCGACACGCCGGACGATTTCGTGGTCGAGGTCGAAGTCGCGCTCACCGGCGACTTCAACCAGACGATCAACGGGATCCGCCACGATCTCGGCAACCTGACCAACCAGGAACCAACCGTCGTCGCGACGTACCGCATTTCGCTCCCGGGCGCCGAGGAAGTGGAGCCCGGCGTCTGGCGGGCGCAGCTTCCCGCCGTGCCGGATTTCTATCCGGTTACGGTGGAGGCCGAAGTCACACTTTCGGGTTTCGGTGACGAGTACGCGGGTCTGCGACGCAGCGTATACCGGACGGTCTCAGACGCGATGCTGATCCGTACCGCGCGGGAAAGCATCGCGTTCGAGCAGGATCGCTTCACGTTCCGCGACGGTGATTACGAGCCGATACGAGCCGTGGTGGAAGCTGCCGATCCCGATGCCACGTATTACTTCTTCTGGACCTTTGGCGGCCGGACGGCGATCACCGAAACACCGGAATGGTGGTTCCATGCGGTGCTCGAGGAACGGGACCGCGATCAGCCGGGGGAGATCACCGTCGCGCTGGCCGACCATGCGACCGGCAGCCTGCTCGACCAGGCGCGCGCGGCGGTATCGATCGAACCGCATGGCGGTGCGCAGGTCACCCGCAACGATCCACACTACGGATCGGTGCGCCACTTGTACACCTGCAGTGATGTCGAGTTTCTCGACTTCGACTCACCACGCCGACAGGAGGTGATGCGGCGCTCGGGAGAATTGAAGAGCCTGGGCTACGTGGAAGCTGACCGGATCGCCGGGCAACCGCCTCCCCCGGGTCGCTGGAAGCGCTACTACTGCCTCCCGGACGGTCGCTATTTCCGCTACGGAACCCGAGGCGATCTGGGAATGATCGGGGACGCCGAACTGGGCGGGATCCTGGCGCGGCACGGGATCGAGCAGGATCTCGAATCGTTTCGCGCCTGGGCCGACAAACTGGATGCAGGCGAGGTGACGATCGACGACCCGGCGGAAGAAGAGCGCATGCTGCGGCTGCAGGGCGAAATCATGAATGCCCTCGCCTATACCGAGGAGGCTGGAAGTTATCGGGCCGGAAGAAAGCACGGCTTGTGGGAATCGTGGCGGCTCTGGGAAGGCCGGGTGGAGCTGCAGCGGCGGACGCCCTGGGTCGATGGCGAGAAGCACGGTCTCGAAACCGTCTACTCCGGGGACCGGGTCTGGGGTCACCTCCACTGGGCCAATAACAAGCGGCACGGCCCCACCACGTATTACTCCCGTCGTGTTCCTGGGGGAATCATTGAATCGTATACCTTCGAGCACGATACCCCCCGTGTCCATTTCCGCTGGGAGGAGCAGCGAGTTCGCTGGGCGCGAACGGGGGTAGAGGAAACCACGGGTTGGATCAAGCTCGACTCCGACAGGGCGGTCATCGAACGCTACGACGCCGATTTCAACCTCTTGCGCCGGGAGGAGATGAAATGAGGGCGTCGCGATTCGCCTCTTCCGGTCCTTCTTTCGCCCATCCGCGCCGGTTATCGGGTGGCGTCGCCGCGCTCATGTTCGTGCTTCTGGCGTCGGCTACCTGCGGTGCATCCGGCGTCTCTCCCGTCGCCTCTGGCCATGCGGCCCTGGAGGTCCACGGCTCGAGTAGCTCCGACCAGGTCATCGCTCGGGTGTCTTCCGCTTCGGCACCACGGTCTGCCACCGATCTTGCCCCTGGCCTGGACGATGACCGCTTCGTCCAGGAACTCGGGGTTGCCCATCGGCTCTGGGTGCTGGCACTCGAAGCGGGCCGGTTCGAGCTGCGGGACTCGCGGATGCGGCTGCTTGCGAGCGAACGTTCCACCCGGCCCGTGCTCAATCACGCGTTCAGTCCCGCCGAGGGAGTTTACGATCAGGTTTTCTTCCTGCGCTTCGAAGCCAAGCAGGAAAATATCGGTACCCAACGCATCCTGCGCGCTCGGCCGGACCGCGACGCCCACTGGGTTCTGCGGCGAAACAAGGACGGGCGCGATGGCTGGAGCCTGCTCGAGGTCGAACCGGACGAATTCGAGCAAGCGGCTGTGGAGCATGCGGCGGCCCGGAACCTTCCCCGGGAGGATGCAGAGGAAGACCTCGACCAGGAACTGGCTGCACTCATCGAATGGGATGCGGTGCACGGGCCTGCCGAGGAACCACCCATGGCTGCCGGCGACGATGCCCGCCGGTTGCGCGACGAGGGGATGGAGCTGCTGGGACGCGGTGAATACGCTGCCGCGCTGGAGCGGTTGGAAGCAAGTCTGAAACTCATGCCCGATACGGAGGTGGCCGATCGAGCGGCCCGGCTTCGAACCTACCTGCAACTGCAAGGTCCGTGACGACGCGCGAAGGCCCCAGGGCAGCAGTGACTATCGCCAACG
>SLHN01000228.1 GCA_007136145.1 Thioalkalivibrio sp. | reverse complement strand
TCGTCGTCGAAGACGACGAGGATTGATCCGACTCCTCAGTGCATGCCCCCGTGCGGGGGCATGTCTTCGCTCGTGGTCCGCGAACCTCCGCGTCACACACGCCTACATCCGTTTGGCGCGGACATTGCTGCTTGATCTGGCAGATACGTCGCAAGGCCGTCCTTCCCGCATGGACGAGGGTAGGTTTCATCATGCGGGAGTCGCTCGGGTTGAGCTTGCCTGGGAGATCGTTGCGCCGGAGCACAGGGGAAAAGGCAGGTCTGAACCGGCATGAATCACGCTTACACCATCGCGCTGGATGTAATGAGTGGCGATCACGGGGCCTCCGTGATCATGCCGGCCGCGCTCGCGGCTCTGCGTGAAACCGCCGACGTGGGCTTGTTACTGGTCGGCGACGAAGCTGTCGTCATGGCTCATATGCGCCACTGGCCTTCGGAGGCAAAGGCGCGCGCGCAGATTGTGCACGCATCGCAGACGGTGGGGATGGAGGAGTTGCCTGCGGTGGCATTGCGCAACAAGAAGGATTCCTCGATGCGCCGGGCGATCGACCTGGTGAAGCTGGGTAGCGCCGATGCCTGTGTGAGTGCAGGCAACACCGGAGCGTTGATGGCGACCGCTCGCTACGTGCTGAAAACGCTGCCCGGGATCGACCGCCCGGCGATCGCCACCGCGCTGCCCTCGCTGTTCGGTCATACCCACATGCTCGATCTTGGTGCCAATGTTGATGTCGAGGCGGCGCATCTTTATCAGTTTGCCGTGATGGGATCGGTTCTGGTGAGTTCGATCGATGGGATCGAGTCGCCCCGGGTAGGACTTCTGAATATCGGCTCCGAGGCCATGAAGGGTAACGACCGGGTGCGCGAGGCAGCGCACCTCCTGGAGAAATCGTCGTTGAATTTCATCGGCTTTGTCGAGGGCAACGACGTCTACTGTTCCGATGTCGACGTCGTTGTCTGCGACGGCTTCGTTGGCAACGTTGCACTGAAGACCAGCGAGGGCGTGGCGCGCATGATCGCCGACAACATCCGCGGCGAGTTCAAGCGCAACTGGTTGACCCGCCTGCGTGGGCTGGTCGCGCTTCCGGTGTTGAATCGGTTCCGTGATCGCATTGACCCCCGACGGTACAACGGAGCCTCGCTGCTGGGTCTGCAGGGAATCGTGATCAAGAGCCACGGTGGTGCCGACGAGATCGCCTTTCAGAACGCTGTCCGAATCGCGCGCAAGGAGGCGGAAGCCAACGTTCCGCAGCGGATCGACAAACAGTTGGGACGGATGCTGCGCCAGGAGGTGGAGGTTTGACGTTTTCACGAATCACCGGCACCGGCGGCTACCTGCCGGAGGGCCTGCTTACGAACGCCGATCTGGAGAAACTCGTCGATACAACCGACGAGTGGATCTTCGATCGTACCGGGATCCGGGTGCGCCATATCGCCGCCCCCGGCGAGACCACCTCCGATCTCGCGCTGCACGCGTCCCGCCGGGCACTCGATGCCGCCGGACTGCGTGCCGCCGACCTCGACATGATTCTGGTGGCGACTACCACGCCCGATCAGACGTTCCCCAGTACCGCATGCCTGCTGCAGACCAAGCTCGGTGTCGGTGGCTGCCCGGCTTTCGATTTGCAGGCTGTCTGCAGTGGCTTCGTGTTCGCGTTGGCCACTGCAGACCAGTTCATCCGCGGTGGCCAATGTCGGCATGTCCTGGTGGTCGGTGCCGAGACGCTGTCGCGTATTACCGACTACACCGATCGCGGCAACTGCATCCTCTGGGGCGATGGTGCGGGCGCAGTGATCCTCTCGCGTTCGCAGGAGCCGGGGGTCATCTCCACACACCTGCACGCCGATGGCGCGCACCGTGCCCTGCTGGAAGTGCCCGGAGGCGTATCGCGCAACGATGTGCCGGACATGAAGATCCGAATGGAGGGTCGCGCGGTGTTCCGGGTGGCGGTGAACACGCTGGACCAGATCGTCGACGAAACGCTCGCTCACAACGGCATCGCCAAGTCCGATCTCGACTGGCTGGTTCCGCACCAGGCCAATATCCGGATCATCCAGGCGACGGCGAAAAAGCTGTCCATGTCGATGGATCATGTCGTGGTCACGATCGACACCCATGGCAACACCTCTGCCGCCTCGATCCCGCTGGCGCTCGATGTCGCCGTCCGCGACGGGCGCATCAAGCCCGGCGAGCTGATACTGACCGAGGCCTTCGGTGGTGGCTTCACCTGGGGCGCCGCGCTGATCCGCATGTAACCCCTGCGGGAGAGACTTCCGGTCGGGCCTTGGGTGTGGCACCACTGGTGCCGAAAGGCGTAGGGTGCCAATGAGCGCAGCGAATCGCACCGTTCGAGGCCCGGGGGCCTGGAGGCCTGTGCCAGCCCGTATCGATGCGGTTCGGCTGCGCCTCACGGCACCCTGCCGGATGTACTTCCACGGGAGGGTCGGCCTCGTAATCCATGTTCAAGGTCGCAACCTAAGAATGCCAAATGCCGCAAGAAATCGAACGCAAGTTTTTGCTGAAAAACGATAACTGGCGTTCGTCGGTGCGCGAAGCCAGGGCAATTCGCCAGGGCTACCTTTGCGGGAACACACGTGCCTCGGTCCGTGTTCGCATCGACGGTGACAAAGCCAACCTCAATATCAAGAGCGCAACCCTCGGCGTCGAACGGTTGGAGTTCGAGTATTCGATCCCTCCCGAACAGGCCCGTGTGCTGCTCGCGGAACTATCGGGCGAGGTGATCGAGAAGACTCGGCACGAGGTCAGATACGGATCTCATCTCTGGGAGATCGACGAATTCGCCGGCGAAAACGCTGGTCTGATCGTCGCCGAGATCGAACTGGAGGACGCGGACGAAGCCTTCGATCGGCCCGATTGGCTGGGTGCCGAGGTGTCGGATGATCCGCGCTACTACAACAGCGAACTCGCCCGGCACCCGGTTTCACAGTGGTGACCGACACCGCGACTTTCGATCCGTCCTGTGCGCGCTGCCCGCGGCTTGCCGGGCACCTTGCTTCGGTCCGACGCGACCATCCCGGCTACCATGCCGCGCCCGTGGCACCGTTCGGGCCGGCCGACGCATCGCTGCTGATCGTCGGCCTGGCTCCGGGCATGCATGGTGCCAACGCGACCGGGCGGCCGTTCACTGGTGATCATGCCGGTATCCTGCTGTATCGCACCCTGCATGCGTTCGGCTTCTCGAACCAGCCCGACGCGGTCGCGCCCGACGATGGGCTGGCGCTGAAGGGTTGCCGGGTGACCAACGCCGTGAAGTGCCTGCCGCCACGGAACAAACCCACGCCGGCCGAGATCCGCACCTGCAATGGCTACCTGGCCGCGGAGATCGATGCCGTTTCACCGCGCATCATCCTGGCGCTGGGCCGAATCGCGCACGAAGCGGTATTGCGCGCCCACGGCCTTGCCCTCTCTGCCCACCCGTTTGCTCACGGTGCGGAGCATGACCTGGAGCAAGGGCGGCAGCTGTTCGACTCCTACCACTGCTCGCGCTACAACACCCAGACCCGCCGTCTGACCCCCGTGATGTTCGAGGGATTGTTCCGGGAGATCCGCGCCCGGTTATCCTGAACGCATGAGCGAGATCGCGCCCGTGTTCGATCACAAGGCCTTTCTGAGAACCTGTACCCTGGCACCCGGTGTCTACCAGATGCTGGACGAAGCCGGTGCCGTGCTCTATGTCGGCAAGGCGAACAGCCTGCGCAAGCGCGTCGCGAGTTATTTCCGTTCGAGCGGCGAGCGCAGCCCGAAGACCCGCGCGATGGTTGCGCAGATCGCCGACATCCGCGTCGCGGTGACGCAGACCGAGGCCGAGGCGCTGCTGCTCGAAGCGAACCTGATCAAGCGTCATCGGCCCCGCTACAATATTCTCCTTCGGGATGACAAGAGTTATCCCTATATATTTGTTTCCAATCATGATTACCCACGTTTGGGATTCCATCGCGGCGCCCGGAAAAAGGGCGTGCGCTACTTCGGTCCGTACCCCTCGACGGTCGCCGTGCGCGATACCCTCAATCTCCTGCAGAAGCTTTTTCTCGTGCGCCAGTGCGAGGACAGCGTGTTCGCGCATCGCAGCCGGCCCTGCCTGCAGCATCAGATCGGGCGCTGTACCGCGCCGTGTGTCGGCCTGATCGATCCCGACGAATATGCGGCCGATGTCGATGCCAGTCTGCGTTTCCTCGAAGGGCGTAGCGACCAAGTGATCGGGGATCTCGTGCAGCGCATGGAGACCGCGGCATCGGAACTGCGTTTCGAACGGGCCGCCCGCCTGCGCGACCAGATCGCCAACCTGCGCCAGATCTCCGAGCAGCAATACGTCGCCGGTGGCGAGGGTGATGCCGACATCTTCGCGCTGGCGCGCGAGGGAGGGTCCGCGGCGGTACAGATCTTCTTCGTTCGCAATGGCCAGAATCTCGGTAACGCCGTGCGCTACCCGAAACTGCCGGAGGAGGCGGGCAACGCCGAGATCATGACCGCGATCCTGGCCCAGTACTATGCCGAACGCGAGCCGCCACGTCAGGTACTGCTGTCCCAGCGGCCGGAGGAGCCCGAGGCGCTGGAGGCGCTACTGGAACAGCGCCGTGGCAGCCGGGTCAGGCTCGCCTGGTCGACCCGCGGGCAGCGGGCGGAGTGGCTGCGCATGGCCGAGCGCAATGCCGAACTGGCGTTGCGGACACAGTTGGCGGGCAAGGCCGGACAGCAGGCACGTCTCGAAGCCCTGGCCGCGGCACTGAATCTGCCCGAGCTTCCCCGGCGCATGGAGTGTTTCGATATTTCGCACACCCAGGGCGAAGGTACGGTGGCCTCCTGCGTGGTCTTCGGGCCCGAGGGGCCGATCAAGTCCGATTATCGACGCTTCAACATCGCAGGCATCGAGCCAGGTGACGACTATGCAGCGATGCATCAGGCACTGGAGCGGCGCTTCGCGCGCCTGAAGAAAGGTGAGGGGCAGGTTCCCGACATCCTGTTCATCGACGGCGGGAAAGGGCAGGTGAACCAGGCACTGGACGTGCTGCGTGCCCAGGAGCTGGAAGGCCTGCGGGTGGTGGGTGTGGCCAAGGGCATCGACCGCCGTCCGGGCCTGGAAACCCTGGTGTTGAGTGGGGTCGAAGGGCCTTCTATACTGCCCGCGCATTCCAGCGCCCTGCACCTGATTCAGCAGATTCGCGACGAAGCCCATCG
>SLHN01000159.1 GCA_007136145.1 Thioalkalivibrio sp. | reverse complement strand
TCCGATCTGGGTGATAACGAAGTCGGCGCCAGCGGCGACTTTCTTGCCTAGCTTGAGATATTGCGCCATCGCGTCCTCCTCCCGGTACTTGAAAGGGTTGAGGGCGCAACCAGCAAGCAGGTCCGGGTCGCGCAGCTTGGCCGCCGCCAGTGCGGCGACCGATTCGAGATAGCGTACTCGCCAGCCTGGAGTTGGGTTCTTGATTGCATCGCCGGTGAGAAACAGCACGTTGTTGAGCCCGTCTTCGCGCAGGCGTGCCAGCCAGGCGGGCAGTGAGCTGATGTCGCGATCCTTGCCCGAGAAGTGCACCAGGGGTTGCTTGCCACTATGGTCCAGCAGGTGGGCGGCCGCGGCGATGGGGTCAGGATCGTGGTTCGACACCACTCGGTCGGTGACCGAAAAAGCCCGCAGCAAAGCGTGCTCGCGCATCACGTCGGCGATGCCGCCGAGCTTGTGCAGCTCATCGCGAAGGATCTTGTCCCGCGAGGGGATGAACTCGATGGTCCAAAGAAACTGGCGGTCGCGCAGCGCTGCGGCGAACTCGTTGCTACCGGTGGGCCGCCAGGGCTCGGTGGTGGTACGAGTCGATTCCGCCGCGTCGGGGTCGGGCGCCCCCATGCTCGTGACGAATCCGCTCCCGTGCCCGACAGGCTCCGGCGCGCTTTGCTCGGAGGCATCGCTTGGGGGGACAACCCGCCCCGGGATCCCCACCCCCCCGTCCTGAACCGCCTGCATGGCCGCGGCTCTTTGTTCGCGGAATGCCTCCGAGGCACGTGCCTCCCGGCTGCGGGGCAGGTCGACGAGCAGAGTCTGGCTGATGCGACCGGGGCGCGCAGCCATGATCAGCACCCGGTCGGCGAGATAGAGGGCCTCGTCAAGATTACGCGTTGCGAACAAGACCGTGATTCCGGCCGACGCGAACACATCCAGGAGCCCATCGTGCAGCCGCTCCCTGATGGATTCGTCGAACCCGAGGAATGGATCGTCGAGCAGGATCACTCGGGGCGCATTGAGCAGTGCCCGAGCGATCTCCACCTGGCACGCCGTGGCCGGGTCCAGCGACCCGGGGTAGCGATTCTCGGTGTCCCCGATGCCTAGACGCTCGAGTAACTCCCGCGCCTGGCTCAGGGCCGCTTCCTCGCTCATGCCGCGCTCCACGGGACCACGGATCAGGCTCTTACGCACCCTTGCCCAGGGAGACAACGCGCGGACGTCGCGGACCACGATGCGGCTGGGGTCTGCCCTGGGTTTGTGTCCGGGTCTGTTTATGCATTCTCCGTCGAGGTACACGATCCCCTCGGTGAGCGACTCGATGCCTGCGATCGTGTTGATCAAGGTGGACTTGCCGCAGCCTGGCGGACCGACCACCGCGCAGAACTCCCCCGGACGGATCTCCATGGAAACGTCGTCAAGGATGCGAACGGCGGACGTGCCCCGATCATGGACTTTCCCTGCGTTGCGGACGGAAAGCCAGCCGGAGCGCTGGGCGACCGCGTGTTCATGACCGGCGAAGGCGCGGGTCAGCTGTTGCAACAGCTCGTGACCTTCGTGTCCGTGCTGGCGGAAAAAAGACTGCAGCCATTGTCCCTCGATCGCAAGCACGCGCGATGGGCGCACGCAGCGTGCCGAAATCACGCGGCGCGTACCCGGCACCAGTGCCGCGAATCCAAACAACTGGCCCGGCGCGGACACTTCGTTGGCCACCGGGAACTGCGACTCGGTCTCCCGGATCTCTGGGTACGCGATCTTGCCGTCAACCAGCACGTAGACGGCATCCGCCGGATCCTCGCGGGAATAGACAAAGTCACCCCGCTCGAAGGAGCGCACTTCGGAGTGGGCAGCCATGGCCCGCAAAAGGCTCGCTGGCGCCATGGATAGGAAGGAGCTCAGGCGAAGGACTCTGAGCTTGTCTTCGTCGGTCATCATGCCCGTTCAGTTCCCAGGGGGCGTACAGCCTACGATGGAGGAGGGCTCCGGTAAAGCGCGAAGCGCGGAAACTGGACCTGGTATAGGCCAGACGTGGCATGATGTGGCCTTGCGTCGCGGCGACGACCGGCAGGCGCCGAACCATGAGGAAAACAGCCAACATGACTGACTATGTGACCCGCGGACATTTGCAGGTGGCCGCCGAACTGGACCGCTTCATTGGCGATGAGGCTCTGTCGGGGATAGACCTTGATCCGCGGGCCTTCTGGGCCGGCGTGGAGGCAATGCTCCATGATCTGGTGCCCCGAAACCGGACGCTGCTGGAAAAGCGCGCCGCGCTCCAGGAAAAGCTTGACGACTGGCACCGTTCACATCCCGGGCCGATCCACGACATCTCTTCTTACCGCGACTTTCTGCACCGTGTCGGGTACCTGGTGGAGCCACCCGATACTGTCAAGGTCAGCACCGCGAATGTCGATCCGGAGGTCGCCCTGCAGGCCGGTCCGCAGCTTGTGGTACCGGTCAGCAACGCACGTTACGCGCTGAATGCCGCGAATGCCCGATGGGGCAGCCTGTATGACGCCCTTTACGGGACCGATGCAATCCCCGACGACAAGGGCGCCGAACGTGGTAGCGTCTACAACCCGGTACGTGGCGAGCGAGTGATCGCGTACGCACGTGGCGTGCTGGATCAGGCCGCACCCCTGGCTTCAGGCTCCCACGCCGACGCCACCGGCTACCGTCTGGAGGACGGTGACCTGCTCGTGACCCTGGGTAACGGCGACGACACCGGCCTCCAGCAGCGCGATCAGTTGGCCGGGTACCGGGGCGACCCAAGCCATCCCACCGCGATCCTGCTGGTGAATCACGGTCTGCATCTGGAGATCCAGTTCGACCCGCGGCACCCGATCGGCAAGACCGACGCGGCAGGAATAAAGGACGTTCTGGTCGAGGCAGCGATCACGACCATCATGGACTGCGAAGACTCGGTCGCCGCGGTCGACGCCGAGGACAAGGTCGGAATCTACCGGAACTGGCTCGGCCTGATGAAGGGCACGCTCGAGACCTCTTTCAAGAAGGGCGACAACGTCGTTACCCGCAAGCTGAACGCCGATCGCGAATACACCACCCCCGAAGGTGGAACCCTGACGCTGCCCGGCCGCTCGCTGATGTTCGTACGCAACGTGGGGCATCTGATGACCACGCCGGCGATTCTCGATGCCGATGGCGCCGAGATACCGGAAGGTATTCTGGACGGCATCATGACCAGTCTGCTGGCCATGCATGACCTTAAGCGCGGGGAACGGGGAAATTCACGCACGGGCTCGGTCTACATCGTCAAGCCCAAGATGCACGGACCCGAGGAGGTTGCGTTCGCCAGCGAACTTTTCTTACGGATCGAGGATCTGCTGCGAATTCCTCGAAACACCCTCAAGATGGGAATCATGGACGAGGAGCGCCGGACCTCGGTCAATCTGAGGGCTTGCATCGCGGAGGCGGCGGCGCGGGTTGTCTTCATCAATACCGGCTTTCTGGACCGCACGGGCGACGAGATGCACACGGCCATGGAGGCAGGCCCGATGCTGCGCAAGGGCGACATGAAAGGCAGCAAGTGGATCGCGGCCTACGAACGCAACAACGTAGTCGCGGGTCTGGCCTGCGGCCTGCGTGGACGCGCCCAGATCGGCAAGGGCATGTGGGCGATGCCGGACCGAATGGCCGCCATGCTGGAGCAGAAGATCGGCCATCCCAAGTCCGGGGCGAACACAGCGTGGGTACCCTCGCCGACCGCCGCGGTGCTGCATGCATTGCATTACCATCAGGTCAACGTCGCGGAGCTGCAGGAAGAAATGGAAGCGGGTCTCAAATCCGGTATGGAGGGGCAGCTGCTGGACGATCTGCTCGAAGTACCGGTGGTCGAAAACCCCGATTGGTCGGAAGATGAAAAGCAGCAGGAACTGGACAACAACTGCCAGGGCATCCTTGGCTACGTGGTGCGCTGGGTACAGCAGGGAATCGGCTGCTCCAAGGTCCCGGACATCCACAATGTCGGGTTGATGGAAGACCGCGCGACCCTGCGCATTTCCAGCCAGCATATCGCCAACTGGCTGCACCATGGCGTGGTCGACTCGGATCGCGTGCACGCGACCTTGCGGCGCATGGCAGCCGTTGTCGACGAGCAGAATGCCGGCGATCCGATGTACCGCCCGATGGCCGCCGATTTCGAGGCTTCGATCGCCTTCCGTGCGGCCTCCGACCTGATCTTCAAGGGCCGCGAGCAGCCCTCCGGTTACACCGAGCCACTGCTGCATCACTGGCGCGCGGTACAGAAGGCCGAACTGCTGGCACCCTGAGGATACAACCATCCAGGAACCTGTCGGGCACGTTCGGCGCAGACCCTGACTATGGCTACGTGGGGTCGATCAATCGGAGACGCGCCGACCGTCACGACCCCGCGCGCCCGACGATGAAAAACGTAGGGTGCCAATGAGCGCAGCGAATTGCGCCGCTTGAGGCCCGGGAGCCCGGAAGCCAGGGACAGCCTGGTCCCGGTGCGGTTCGGCTGCGCCTCACGGCACCCTACGGGGCTCGCACACGCACGTTCCCCGGAAATTGATCACGGACCGGAGCTGGTGCACCCTTCGCCCTGTCTGGTTTCCCAGTGACCAGAAAACCGTTCCGACACGGAGTCTCTGCCCATGCCTACCCCTTCATCGGTCGTGCGGAACACACCTGAACCCCGGTTGGTCGAGGCCTACCGGCGGGTGCGCACGACCTCCGAACGCCTGGCCGCGAAGCTCGAACTCGAGGATCAAGTGGTTCAAACCATGCCCGACGTCAGCCCGACGAAATGGCATCTGGCGCACGTTACCTGGTTCTTCGAACGTTTCGTGCTGCAGCCGCACGCGCCGCGTTACCGGCCCTTCGACGAGCAGTGGCACTTCCTGTTCAACTCCTACTATTTCACCGTGGGGGAAATGCATGAACGGCCCCGACGCGGCCTGCTGTCGCGGCCGACAGTACAGGAAATCCTCGATTTCCGGGCCCATGTCGACACCGCGATGCTGCCGCTTCTCGATCGTGCCGAGTACGATCCGGACCTCGCATTCCTGGTGACGCTGGGCCTGAATCACGAGCAACAGCATCAGGAACTGCTGCTGACGGACATCAAGCACGTTCTCTGGAGCAACCCGCTGGGACCCGCCTACGATGCCGGGCTGCCACAGCCCGCCGCGGTGTCCGCGCCACGCCTCGAATTCGTCGACCGCGACGCCGGCGAAG
>SLHN01000137.1 GCA_007136145.1 Thioalkalivibrio sp. | reverse complement strand
GCCGACCGTCTCGCGAACCGGGCCATCGACGAAATGCTGGCGCGCGGGCAAGAATTCCGCGCCGGATCGGGATGACCGCCGCGTTCGTCCCCTCCCGACCACGCTACAATCCACGACACGCAGGGTGACACTGAACGCAGCGAATTGCACCGTTCGAGGCCCGGGGGCGGGAGAATTTCCCCGGGTCACCGATCACCTGGAGACAATGTATGCGGCAAATCGTACTGGATACCGAGACCACCGGGCTGGATCCCGCGGAAGGACACCGGATCATTGAAATCGGCTGCCTGGAAATCGTCAACCGCCGCCTTACTGGCGCGCGTCTGCACGAATACCTGCAGCCGGATCGCGAAATCGATGCCGGCGCCATCGCCGTGCATGGAATCAGCAACGAGTTCCTGCAGGACAAGCCTCGCTTTCCCGATGTCGTGGACCGGCTGCTGGAATTCGTCGAAGGCGCCGAGCTGATCATCCACAACGCGCCGTTCGACCTTGGCTTCATCAACCACGAGCTGACGCTGGCCGGGGCGCGGGTACGTCGACTCGAGGACGTCTGCGAGATCCTGGATACGCTGGTGCTCGCCCGGCGCATGCATCCGGGAAGCCGCAACTCGCTGGATGCCCTGTGCAAGCGCTACCAGGTCGACGCCTCGGATCGCGTTCAGCACGGCGCGGTACTCGACGCCGGCCTGCTCGCCGATGTCTACCTCGCGATGACCGGCGGCCAGGTCACGCTAAGCCTCGGTGACGATGGCACGGATCCGGCGCACGCGTCGGCAACTGTCCGGCTCCAACGCCCGAATGCAGCCCTGCGCGTGATCGAACCCAGCGCGGAAGAACTCGCCGAACACGAGGAGTTGCTCGCTCTGCTCGACAAGGCGTCAGGCAACGCCTGCCAGTGGCGCCGAATGCCGGGGCACAGCTAGCAGCCTGTCGGACTTGGGCTGCTCCTACTGCGCCGGTGGGAAAACGGTGCAATTCGCCGCGCTCATTGATACCCTACGCTTGGACCTTTCATGGTTCGGGGTGGCCGCCGGTGCCATGACAGTCAGCGTGAAGGTTACAGCCGGGACCGACCATCCGGGCGTCAGGCGTTCTTCAGAATACGGCCGCGTTCGCGCTGCCAGTCGCGTTCCTTGTCAACCGCGCGCTTGTCGTACTCCTTCTTGCCCTTGGCAAGGCCAATCTCGAGCTTGGCCTTGCCGCGCTTCCAATACAACGACAACGGCACCAGCGTGTAACCCTTGCGTTCCACAGCCCCGATCAGCCGACTCAACTCCGAGCCATGCAGCAACAGCTTGCGGGTACGACTCGGGTCTGGATGAATGTGGGTCGATGCCGTGGGCAGCGGAGTCACATGCGCGCCGAACAGCCAAGCCTCCCCGTTGCGCAGCAGCACATATGACTCGCTCAACTGAGCGCGACCCTCACGCAGCGACTTCACCTCCCACCCCTCGAGAACCAAACCCGCCTCGAATCGGTCCTCGACAAAGAAGTCGTGCCGCGCCTTGCGATTCACCGCGATGGTGTTGGATGCTGCCTGATTCTTTGCATTCTTCTTCGCCATAACCCCGCAGTATACCAACCGAGCGCCGGTTCCCGCCCCCTCATGGCGTCCGGGCGGTTGAGCCCCCGCTGGGGTTGGCTCACAATTCCGAAAAAATCAGGGGAACCCATCCATGTCCGTTACCGTCTCCATTCACGGCCAGTGGTCGACACGTCTTGCCTTCATCCTGGCGGCCACCGGTTCCGCGGTCGGACTTGGGAACATCTGGCGTTTTCCCTACATCGCAGGCGACAACGGCGGCGGCGCCTTTGTGCTGGTCTACCTCGCCTGCATCCTGCTGATCGGACTCCCGATCATGATGGCGGAGATCCTGCTCGGCCGGCGTGGTCGGCAAAGCCCCATCAATACCATGCTGACCGTCGCGCGCGAGGAAGGGTTGAGCCGCGGCTGGGGACTGATGGGCTGGATCGGGGTTCTCGCCGGATTCCTGATCCTTTCCTTCTACAGCGTGGTGGCGGGGTGGGCCCTCGCCTACGTCTTCAAGGCCGGAAGCGGAAGCTTCACGGGGCTCGATGCCGACGCTTCCTCGGCGATGTTCGGAGCCATGCTTGCCAGCCCCGAAGCCTTGCTTGCGTGGCATACGATCTTCATGGTGATGACGGCAATGGTCGTCGCCCGTGGTGTCCGTTCAGGCCTGGAAAAAGCAGTAACCATCCTGATGCCGCTGCTGGTGATCCTGCTGATCGTCCTGGTCGGTTATTCGATGGCGCAGGGCCAGTTCGTTGAGGGCCTGCGGTTCCTGTTCCAACCCGATTTTTCAGCCCTGACCGCCAACGCCGTGCTGCTGGCAATGGGACAGGCCTTCTTCACGCTGAGCCTGGGCATGGGCGCGATCATGGTCTATGGCAGCTACCTGAGCAGCGAAGCGTCGGTGACGGGCACCTCGGCCGCGGTCGTTGGGGCCGACACCACGGTCGCGCTGCTGGCGGGTCTGGCCATCTTCCCGATCCTGTTCGCCGCGGGCCTGTCTCCGGATCAGGGGCCCGGCCTGATTTTCGTGACCTTGCCGCTGGCCTTTGCCGAGATGCCGATGGGGATCTATTTCGGAACCCTGTTCTTCGTCCTGCTCGTGTTCGCGGCCTGGACGTCGGCGATCTCGCTGATCGAGCCCGCTGTCGCCTTTCTGGTGGAAAACCTCGAAACCACCCGTGTGTTCGCAACCACGTTGGTGGCCATGTTTGCCTGGCTGCTCGGAATCGGCGCGCTGCTCTCGCTGAACGTATGGTCGGGGTACACGCTGTTCGAAATGGGCGTGCTCGATCTGCTCGATTACCTGACAGCGAACATCCTGTTGCCGCTGGGCGGATTCCTGATCGCACTGTTCGTCGGCTGGCGCATGACCGAGCGATCGGTGCAATCCGAACTGCGCCTGCGACTCGGATGGGCGTTCAGCCTGTGGTATTTCCTGGTCCGCTATATTGCCCCGATCGCGATCGTCGTGGTGTTCCTCCGCGCGGTCGGCGCCATCTGATGGGGACACGGATTCAGCGCTCGGCTCATGTGCCCTATTCCGCCGACATGATGTTCGATCTGGTCAACGATGTGGACCGCTATCCCGAGTTCCTGCCGCATTGCCGCAGTGCCCGGATCCTTGAGCAGCGCAACGACAGAGTCAAGGCGACGGTTGAACTGGCCAAGGGCGCGCTGCACAAATCCTTCACGACCGAGAACCGCCTACTGCCTCCGCATCGTATCGAGATGCACCTGGTCGACGGGCCGTTTCGCCACCTGCATGGTGCGTGGACCTTCACCGAGCAGGAAGGGGGAGGGACACGGGTCGCCCTTGACCTCCAATTCGAGTTTTCCAACCGACTGATGGCCCTCGCGGTCGGTCCGGTGTTCAATCACGTGGCCAACTCGCTGGTCGATGCCTTCGTGAAGCGGGCGCGTTCGATCCACGGAGAGTCGCGTGACTGACGGGGAAAAGCCGAGGGCGGACGGAATCATCACGGTCGAAGTCGCCTACGCGCGACCGGATGTTCAGGTGATCCTGCCAGTCGAGGTACCGGATGGTGCCACCGTGGCGGACGCGTTGCGCGGATCGAAGATCGCCGACCGGTTCCCTGAAATCGACCTGGAAACCGCCAAGGTCGGAATCTTCGGCAAGCTGACCCGCATGGACACGGCCCTGAAGCCGAAGGACCGCGTGGAAATCTACCGCCCCTTGATCGCCGATCCGAAGGAAGTTCGACGCCAGCGTGCCGCCGAGGGCAAACCCACCCGCAAGGGCGGAGCATCCGACAACACCTAACAGCCCGGGCGCAACCAGACCACCTGCGTCATGTGCATAGCAGGTTCTCCGGGTTCAGCGCCAGGAACTTGCGGTAACCCCACTGGCGCAGGAGCCCCACCGCCTCGGGGACTTCGCCGCCTGACCAACCCACCGACTCGCACATCGCTGGGGTGACCAATTTCGCATTCCGTTCCAGCAGGATTGTGGGTCGGAAACGCTGCACGAGGCGCGCGGCACCGAGCAGCACAAAGGGCTCCGCCCCCTCCACGTCCAATTTAAGGAAATCCAGGCGCTCGATCACCTCCGGAAACAGGTCGTCCAGGGCGACCATGGAGATTGACTCCCCACCCGTGCCGAGCGCCAGACCGCCGAGATTAAAGGGTTGCGCGGAACCATATTGGACCGGTTGGCGTGCGCAAGGCCCATCTTCCACGCTCGCCGCAAGGGTTACGGCAGGGGCCGTGCGGTGGCCAGCAGCAGCATGCCTTGCATGGACCTTGTACCCAACCGGGCTGCGGTCGAGGTTGCGACGGAGCAACGCAAACTGCTGCCTCTGCGCCTCGAACGCGAATACCCGTGCATTCGGGGACGACAGCAGTGCGTAAGCGATGGTGTGGCTGCCGATGTGAGCACCGACATCGATCATCACGGTAGCGGTTCGCAGGATGTCGGCAAGATGCTCGCGGATCAGCGCACCGTCATGGGTCTCGCCCCCTGTCATGCCTGGAGTGATATAGCCGTCGTTAGCCCAGACGGACAGATTCCCCATCCAGGTCCGGCGCTCCATTATTCCCCATGTCGACATCAGTTGCTTCCAACCGGGTTCGGCGCCAGCGTCAACGGCGAGCATGGATGATTTCGACGTCGGGTAGTCCCCAGCAACGAAAGCCCCGGTCCCGAGCCAGCATTGCGAAACCCTCGGTCTCGATATAGCCACGGTAACTATACGGCGGGAATAGCACGCCCCGCGCATGCAGCGGCGCCGCAACCAGCAACATCGTGCCGCCCACGGAATCGACCGGGACGATTTCCCGACCGCGAAAACCATCCAGGTAGCGTCTCCCATCACCCCTGGCCGGCTGGACGATGGCCTCCCTGACATGATGCCACTCCCACACGTGCTGGCCCCGCTCGTAAACGAAGGTGTTCAGGTCGAAGCTGGGACCACCCGGGTCGAGGACGCAGTGGGGCACCACCACATCCCTGCGCTGGGCGAGCAGCGTGTAAAGGATATCGGACGGATAGTGGGTCACATCCGCGTCGATCCAGAGCACGTAATCCTCGCCTGCATAGGCATTGCGGAAGAGTTCGTTTCTGCAAAGTGCGATCGCGCGTCGGCGGCAATACTGATCCTCCGCCGCACTCCGCTCGCCGGAAAGCCGGTAGTCGTGATCCCGGCGCATGATGACGTGACGCCGCACCCGCTTGTCGAAGGCATCCCGGTAGCTCTGCAACCAGTCGTAGCTGCGATCGGTACTGTTCCCCTCGAGG
>SLHN01000172.1 GCA_007136145.1 Thioalkalivibrio sp. | reverse complement strand
TCCATATCGGTGGCACGGAGCGTCGCTTTCTGCGGTCCTGCACCGATCATCGCAACGTGCTTCCCGCTTGTTTCCTGCCCCGGCTTCAGCACCCAGAGCCGGCCATCCTGAGCCTGCACATCGAAGCCGGGCTTGGCGGCCAGGTATTCCAGCGCGGTGTCCATGTCGAGGGCACGCAGCGTCATGCCATGGGGGCCCGCACCGACCAGCGTTACATATTTGCCGCTCTTCTCTCTCAGATACCGAGACCGACAGAGCGCGCGTGACCGCCCACCGATGGCACAGCCAGGCTGTTCCGCATCAGGAGTTCGGAGACCGAACGAAGGCTGTGGTCGAAGCCGATCCAGACACCGTCGGGCCAGCGCCAGGTCACGGTGCCTGAAACGCGGCTGTTACCGGCGAACGAAGGATCCCCGCCATCCGGGAACACCACATCCACAGACCGTTTGGCCAAAGGGCCTGTGTATTCCACGAAAACGCCATCACGGCAGAGCTTACGCGTCTGCACCTTGATCGGCGCATCCTCACCGATACGTAACCAGACCTCCGTGCGTACCCGGATACATTCCTCGTCACTGATGTTCATGTTTTCCCCTCCCGCGAGGCGGGTCCAAGGGTGGGCGGCAGCTCCGACAAGCCTCCAGGCTTCTCGCGTGCAACACGGACAAGCTTGCGGGGCTCCCCAAAGTCTCCGCCCACAGGGTTTCACCGTGATGAACTTTCTGTGACTCTCGAAGCCCCCAGTACGGGCGCCACGCTGACAAGAGGCCAGCAGGGTCGTTGTGATCACCGAGCCTGCTGTCCCGCCGGAAATCGGTGGTCCAGGAAGCGTTGCACATGTTCCAGCACGCGCTGCCGATGCCCATCGGCTTCCATGAATAGCTCGTGCCGCGCGCCGGGAAACTCGACCAGTTCGCAGTCTTCCAGCCGGGAACAGAAGCCCGAGTGCAGCCGTGACACGACCATGCGATCGTCCGGCGCGGAAAGGATCAGCACTGGTACGCGGACCGCGTCGGGAGCCCGGTCGTCGATGATCCGCCACGAACGTTGCGCCGCGTCGAGCCAGGCCCAGGTCGCCCCACCGAGCACCAACTCGGGGCGATCCTTAAAATAGTCATGGTGCACGGCCCAGCGACGCCGATCGGTGGTCACCGGATTGCCCTCGAACCGGTGACTGTCGCGCGAATAGGGGCCCTGCCCCAGCGCGTAACGCTCGCCGAGACCCAACCGGACCGCCAGCGCAGCGATCCGACGGGCGACAGCCGATGGAAACGGGCGGGTCGATGGCATCAGCATGGGCGCGGAGAGCACCAGTCCGTCGATTGGTGTCCGGGGCTGATCGACCAGCGCTCGCAACGCCAGGTGCGCTCCCAGCGAATGCGCGACGACGATGAGTGGGCGAGCGAACGTTTCTCCACGCTGCGCCAGCCAATCGGCAAGATCCCGTGCGGGGACCGCGAAATCCGCATGGTGCGCCTTCTGAGAATCGTTCAGCACCCGGTCGGACAGGCCCTGGCCGCGCCACTCCAGCAGGCGGGCCTCCCAGTGGCCGGAAACGGCCCAATTCGCCAGCTCCGCGTATTTTTCCGCGAACTCCTGGTGACCCGGCAAGAGGAGCAGCGTACCGGTCGGTTCGCCCTCGAGGGACCAGACCGCCTCCCGCAGTACCGCGCCATCCGCGGCAACCCACCAGCCGCATTCCAGCGCCCCGGCGTCGGTGACACACAGCACCAGGAGCCAGGCAATGATCACCCACGCCCTTCCGCCGCCGACCACCGGAATGGCGCGGCGATGATCGCCGGCGGGCCGATCCATGAACTTGGTCGTCACACCATTGCCCCAGCGAACGCGCTCGCCGACTTGCCGAACCAGAGACGGGCGACAACCGGCCCGGTCAGGCGTATTCCGTGGCGACCATCCGCGGAGCGTCGTCACAGGATGGCTCCGGGTCCCCTTCCGCATCCCCGGAACTGCAGTACAGGATGGTCGAATACACGAGTACATTGACCTGCGCCGAACGCTGGACCTGGAGGCCCGTGCGCTCGAGGATCTGCTCCCGGTCCAGATCTCCCCGGAAGCTTACCAGCCGACGTAGCGGACGCAACGGTTTTTCGACCCCGCGACCTGGTCTACCGCTCGCCGGGCCGCCCTTCTCGGGCACGAGCCCGCCTATCCCTCCGCCATTCGCGCAGCGCACGCAGGCCCTTGGCCCGCTGCGCACGCAAGACACTCACTTTGTCCGCCAGGTCCGCGCACTGTTCATCGTCCATTACCGAGCGCTGGTTATCCAGTAAGGACTTTTCCCTGCTCCGCAAACGCACCAGCACCTGGTCAACGGCGCGCATGCGTTCGTTATCGAAGCCACGCCGCTGGTCTACCCGCTCAAGCCACGCAAACCAGAGTTTCCGAATATCCATCGCTGTACTTCGAGACCATCGCCAGCCTCGCAGTCTGCCCGGCCACGGTGACACAATGATGACATTTTTTTGACAACCTGCGGCCTCCCCACCGCTCCGGTTCCCATTTGCAGTTCGCTCGGAATCAACGACCAGCGGAAATCGACTGCGGCGGTAAATCCTGGTGCCGTCAGGAAGCCGCACTATCCCCATACCCGTTGTGGGAGTGGGCATCGCCCGTCCGCGCGCCGCGGGCGCAACCGGCGCTTGGGGCCAAAGAAACGCCGGTTCGCGAGCGGGGCTGGCTACACGATGGATCCAAACAGGGTGTGCGAGCCTCTGGCCGGTTCTTTTTCATGGCCGGGGGAGATCCGGGATCGGGAGAGCCCGCCATGGGGGTCGAGAACTATGTCGACGGCGATCCGTCACCAGACCGCCGGAAGCGGAAGGTGGCCTCGAGCAACCGCAGCGCGACGACGAGCGTGATCAGCAGAAAGGCGGTCGTGCCGGATTCGACGCCAGCGGCGAACCCACCCGCGAGGCCGAGCGCCAGTAGCGCGCCCAGAAAAACGGCGGCCAGACGACTGCGGACCCAGCCCGCGACCAGCGCCAGCAGCGTTACCAGAGTCCCCTCGATCATCGTTTGCGGATGATTCATCAGGAATCCGAGTAGAACGACCACCACACCGGCCAGCATCAGCAACCAGCCAGCCGCACGCGCAAGTCGGACAGCCTGGTCCTCGGAACGCAGGCGGCGGAAAACCAGCAGAATGTCCGCTGGCGGGGAGGGTCGTCGTCGTGTGTCGTTCATGGCAGTGGGTCAGACGCGATCGCCCGCGGACGGTGCGCGGGGAACCGACGGACTCGCGGGCTCGGCCCTCGCCTGGCGAGGGCACGAACGCGGGAACCCTGATTATCCTTCGGCCGGAGCCTTTTTGCCGTGGACGATGGCTTCCATCTCGCTCAGATCGATGTGCCGCACGTCCCGACCCTTGACGAAGTAGATGGTGTACTCGCACATGTTTCGCGCGTGATCACCAACCCGCTCGAGCGCGCGCACGGCGTGGCTGATATCCAGCAAGCGGGAAATGTTGCGTGGGTCTTCCATCATGAAGGTGACGTTCTGTCGCACGATGGCTTCGTGGTCGCTGTCGATTGCGAAATCCTGCCGAACCACTTCCACCGCGGCCATCGCGTCCATGCGCGCGAACGCGTCGAGTGCGCCGGCGAGCATCGAGATCACACGGTTACCCATGGTCTCGATGTCCCGGAAGATCTGCTTGCGGGGCCGATCGCCCTCGGCCTGACGCATCGCCGTCCGGGCAATCGCGACCGCGAGGTCGCCGATGCGCTCCAGATCGGTGATGGTCTTGATCACCGCGACGATCAGCCGCAAATCCATTGCGGCCGGCTGCCGACGCGCGAGAATCTCCACGCAACGTTCGTCGATCGTCACCTCGAAGGTATTCACCCGAGTGTCGTTCTCGGTGACCTCTTGCGCGATCTGGGAATCTGCATCGATGAACGCCTGGAGCGCATTCGTCAACTGGGACTCCACGAGCCCACCCATCGCAAGGACCCGGTTCACCACTTCCTCGAGTTCGGCGTCGTACCGATGGGAATAATGTCCGCCAATGCGTTTGTTTTCCATCCCGATCCCTTTACTTGCAATGCGTTGAAATCGAACGACGGATGTCGCGACGCGCGACCGTGGTTATCCGTCGACCCGTAGGGCGGAAGAGCGTAGCGTCATCCGCCGTAAAGCCTTTGCACCGCCCTTGAAACCAAGGCAACGCTGGCGCTGGATGGCGGAGGACGGCCTTCGGCCTCTTCCGCCCCACGCGCCCGGTCGCCGGTCAACCGTAGCGACCGGTGATGTAGTCCTCGGTGGCCTTTTCGCGCGGATTGGTAAACAGGTGCATCGTATCCGCGTACTCGATCAGTTCGCCCAAGTACATATACGCGGTGTAGTCCGAAACGCGCGCGGCCTGCTGCATGTTGTGGGTCACGATCAAGATCGTATACTGCTGCTTCAGTTCCTCGACCAGTTCCTCGATCTTCGCGGTCGAGATCGGGTCCAGCGCCGAGGTCGGCTCGTCGAGCAGGATCACTTCGGGTTCGATCGCAATCGCCCGAGCAATCACCAGGCGTTGCTGCTGACCGCCGGACAGCCCGAAGGCGTTGCTCTGCAGACGATCCTTGACCTCCTCCCAGAGACCGACCGCCTTGATCGAACGTTCAACGACCTCGTCGAGCACCCGCTTGTTGTTCACACCCTGCAACCGCAGCCCGTAGGCCACATTCTCGTAAATCGTCTTCGGAAACGGGTTCGGCTTCTGGAACACCATCCCGACCTGGCGCCGCAACTCGGCGACGTCGGTTTTCCGGTCGTAGATGTTCGCGCCATGCAGGTTGATCGCACCCTCGATGCGGCAGGCGTCGACCAGGTCGTTCATCCGATTGAAGCACCGCAGGAGCGTGGATTTGCCGCAACCGGAGGGGCCGATGAACGCGGTCACGCGCTGCTTCGGAATCTGCATCGTGATGTTCTTCAACGCCTGCGAATCCCCGTAGTAGAGATCCAGGTTCTCGACCGAGATCGCGATTTCCTCGTCCGCAAGCGAGCGGATCGTGCGGGTGCTGCCCTCGAACAAACCGGCGCTCATGCTGGACGCTGCTGGGTTCCTCTGGCTCATTGGAGTCTCCGATGCCATAACGTGGTTACCTTGGTATTCAGGGAAAGGCCCGAGCTTAATCGCTCTCGGCCCGATATTTCTCACGCAGGTGATTGCGAATCGTGATCGCCGTCAGGTTCAGCATCACGATCAGCAGCACCAGGATCAGCGCGGTCGCGTAAACGAGCTGCTCGGCGGCCTCGGCGTGCGGGCTCTGGAACCCCACGTCGTAGATATGGAAGCCCAGATGCATGATCTTGCGTTCC
>SLHN01000242.1 GCA_007136145.1 Thioalkalivibrio sp. | reverse complement strand
TGGCCACCGTTCGCCTGACCTGGCGTAGCGAGGATTCCATTGAAACGGTGTTCGGCCACTTGCCACGCGCAGCGGTGACCGGCTGGGCAGCGCAAGGCCGTGCCCGGGAGCGTCTCTCCGGACACACCCACGGGGGGCAGGAACCGGGTTTCATCGAAAACCTCTCGCGATTCACAGGAGACACACGCGTGTTCGGCGCGGAATTCATCGCGGCCTCACCACCCTTGATAAAGAAACGCTCAGAGCCAGTGCATGCCTGGTTGCGCCTCGATATCGGCCGCAGCAGCCCGGACGGAACGCTATCCTCTTCCGGCCGCAGTGCCCGGTACCGGGCCGACCAGGACTTCCTGCACTTCGAGGCGGGAACCGGAACGCCGCGCGCGGCACTCACGGCCCGCTTCGAACGTCTGCGAGGCGACCACCGGCTCAGCGGTGTCAACGCCGCACTCGTCGCCGAACGCGCGGGTTTGTTCCCTCTCGCCGAACAAGCGCTCGATCGAACAACGATTGCGCTGGGTACGCACGTCAGCGACAGCGTTCGAATGCGCGTCGAGTGGGTCGACGACCGGGTGCGGCAGGATCGCGATCAGCGGGTCAACGTTGGCCTCATCTGGAATTTCAGCCATCGGTTCCAGTGAAGTCCGGATTGCGACTGAAGCACCCCGGATTCCCGGGAAGGAAATCGTGATGGGCGGGCCGCCTCCGCCAGACCCACGAGATGCCTGACAGCCTGCTCGCGGGCCACGCAGGCGATGACCCGGCCCCCGTCCTTCGTGAACGCCTGCAACAGATCGTGAATCGACTGCCCCTTCCCGGCCATCGGGCCGTTCAGGCGCCGCGCAACGATCGGGCTGCACTCACCATGCTGCTCAGCGCGGGAATCACTTCCGACCATTGACGCGTCTTCAGCCCGCAGTCCGGGTTCACCCACAGGCGCTCGGCGGGGATACGCGCGGCGGCCTTTTGCATCAGTTCGACCATCCGCTTCTGGCTCGGGATATTGGGCGAGTGAATGTCGTACACACCCGGGCCGATCTCGTTGGGGTATTTGAAGTCGTCGAACACATCGAGCAGCTCCATGTCCGAACGGGCGGTTTCGATGGTGATCACATCCGCGTCCAGGGCGGCGATGGACTCAATGATGTCGTTGAACTCGGAGTAGCACATATGGGTATGGATCTGCGTCTCGTCACGCACGCCGTTGGCAGCGATGCGAAAACTCTCCACTGCCCAGTCCAGGTAGTCCTGCCATTGGGACTCGCGCAGCGGCAGCCCTTCGCGCAACGCAGGCTCATCAATCTGGATCACGCCCACACCGGCTTTCTCCAGGTCCATCACCTCGTCGCGGATCGCCAGCGCAAGCTGCTTGCAGCTTGCCGAGCGCGGCTGATCGTCGCGCACGAAAGACCAGTTGAGCATGGTCACAGGTCCTGTCAGCATGCCCTTCATCGGCTTTTCGGTGAGCGATTGCGCGTACGTGCTCCACTCGACGGTCATCGGGTGCGGGCGGCTGATATCGCCAAAGAGGATCGGCGGCTTCACACAACGCGAGCCGTAGGACTGCACCCAGCCGAACTGACTGAAGGCGTAGCCATCGAGCTGTTCGCCGAAAAATTCCACCATGTCATTGCGTTCGGCCTCCCCATGCACCAGCACGTCCAGGCCTAGCGCTTCCTGCTCGCGCACTGCGCGAGCGATCTCGGCCCGCATGGCCGCCTTGTAGGTCGCGATATCCAGCCGCCCGGCCTTGAACGCAGCGCGCGCCTTGCGGATTTCGGTCGTCTGCGGAAACGAGCCGATGGTCGTGGTCGGGTAGGCCGGCAGCCGCAGCCGTTCGGCCTGCTTGCGCGCGCGCTCGTTGTAGCTGCTTTTACGTGTGCCCAGGTGGCTATCAATGCTCGTGACCGCAGCCTGCACCTCGGGGTTGTGTACCCTCGGCGATGCGCGGCGCGTGGTCAGTGCGGCCTGGTTGGCGGCCAGTTGCTCGGCCACAGCAGCGCGACCCTCGTTCAAGGCAACCGCAAGTACCTTCAGTTCTTCAAGCTTCTGCAGAGCGAAGGCAAGCCACGATTGCAGCTCGGCGTCCAGCTTCCGCTCGCTGGCGAGATCCACCGGTACGTGCAGCAGAGAACATGATGGCGCAATCCACAAGCGATCGCCGAGGCGTTCGGACAACGGCTCCAGCCAGTCGAGTACGGCATTCAGGTCGGTTTTCCAGACGTTGCGCCCGTTGATCACGCCGAGCGACAGCACCTTGTGCACAGGAAGATGATCGATCAGCGGCAGCAGGTCGTCGCGACCATTCACCGCATCGACATGCAGGCCGGCCACCGGCAGGTTGGCGGCAAGATACCGGTTCTCCGCGAGCTGGCCGAAATACGTCGCCAGCAGCAGCTTCACACGGCTGCTTTTCAGCTGGTGATACGCGGTCTCGAAGGCATGACGCCAGTCGGCACCCAGCTCTGTGGCCAGGATGGGTTCATCGATCTGCACCCACTCCACTCCCTGGGCGGCGAAAATCTCCAAGAGCTCGGCGTACGCTTTCAGCAGGCGCGGCAGCAGCGCGAGGCGGTTCGAGCCATCCTTGGCCTTGCCGAGGGCCAGATAGGTCACCGGCCCGACGATCACGGGCTTGACACGCAGACCCTGCGCCCTCGCCTCGGCGGTTTGCTCCAGCAGGCGCGAGGCGTCCAGCCGAAACGCGGTATCGGCAGTGAACTCAGGGACGATGTAGTGGTAGTTGGTATCGAACCACTTGGTCATCTCGCCGGCTGCCACGCCGCCGCTGCCGGCATGCGCTTCGGCCGACGCTGCCGAGCGCCCGCGGGCGACACGGAAATAATTGTCCAAGGCGTCTCCATGAAAGCCCTGCACACGCTTGGGCAGGTTGCCCAGCGTGAAGCTCATGTCGAGCACGTGATCGTAGAACGAGAAGTCGCCCACCGGCACCAGATCCAGTCCGGCCTGGTCCTGCCAATGGCGCTGGCGCAACGCAGCGCCGCTGGCCTTGAGTTCGTCGATCGAGGATTCTCCCTTCCAGTAGGATTCCAGGGCGAACTTCAGTTCGCGTTTGGCGCCGATGCGCGGAAAACCAAGGTTGTGGGTGAGGGCCATCATGAACTCCTGAGCATGAACCAACGTGGCGCCATCCTAGCCCGCGCAGATTATGAATAAAACTGATATTATTTCATTTATTCATGAATACCATTCATGGAATGATCGAGCATGAACATTCTTGAGCGCACGCACCTCGAAATCATCCGGGCCGTCGATCAGTGCGGTTCACTGACTGCCGCCGCAGAAAAACTGCATGTCACTCAATCGGCTCTCAGCCATGCCATGCGCAAGTTGGAGGATCAGTTCGGTACCGCAGTCTGGCACCGCGAAGGGCGCGTCCTCCGGCCCACGCAGGCCGGCGGGTATCTGCTCGAGCTCGCCAACCGGCTTCTGCCCCAGTTCGCCCGCGCCGAGGAGCAGGTGGGCCAATTCGCTCGGGGCGAGCGCGGAAGTCTGCGCATCGGCATGGAATGCCACCCCTGCCATCAGTGGCTGCTCAAGATCGTGTCGCCCTACCTTGCCGCTTGGCCGGACGTCGATGTGGACGTGAAGCAGGAATTCCAGCTCGGCGGCATCGGCGCACTGTTCGGCCACGAGATCGATCTGCTGGTGACGCCAGACCCGTTGCACAAACCGGGCCTCGTGTTCGAGCCGGTATTCGACTACGAGCAGGTGCTGGTAGTGGGCCACCAGCACCCGTTGAGCAAGCTGCGCCACGTGCAGCCCGCACAACTGACAGATGAAACGCTGATCACCTACCCGGTGAGCCTCGACCGGCTCGACGTATTCACCCGGTTCCTCACCCCGGCGGGCATCGCGCCAAAGCGCCACAAGCGCATAGAAGCCACCGACATCGTGCTACAGATGGTCGCCAGCGGCCGCGGCGTGGCCGCGTTGCCGCGTTGGCTGGTGGAAGAAAACGCGGAGCGTTTCGGGGTCGTACCGTTAAGGCTGGGCCCACGCGGTGTAAGAAAACAGATTTTCCTGGGCTATCGAGAGCGGAGTTACGGGACGGATTATCTACGCGCTTTTCTCGAGCTCGCCCGTGACTATCAGGTCGCCCACCCGCAGTAACTGCAACGTCGCTCACGCCGAGGCGGTTTCTGTCCAACAAGCTGCCGCCTTGTTGGACTTTTCGTCCGTCTGCTGCGTTGCCCTCCCGGTTGCATGGAACCACCATAGCCCGGGAGGCCGCCTTGCCGACGAACGAAAATCCGGCGCAGCCCGGTACCCTGTTCTCCGGCAATCGCCTGAAGCATGCGAAACGCTTTGCTGCAAGAGGCGCACGCAGGTTGTTCGGGAGAGCCTTTCGCGATCACATATCGCCTGGCCAGACAGTCCAGCCACCACTGGCAGATCGGATTGAAAGCACCTACAATCCATCAATACGCGTAATATTGGAGTACAAGATGCCTCGCTGTGACCATCCATCAGCCAGGCCCACTGCAATCCCGGCGACCGAGATTCTTGGTCATGCGGCCGAGTTTTTCCGGGCGATGGGCGACGTCGAGCGCCTCCGTCTTCTGACGATGCTTCAACACGGCGAGCGCTGCGTTGGCGAACTGGTCGGTGAGCACGAAAAACTCAGCACCGTGTCCGCACGACTGCAGACCCTGCACCGCGCCCGACTGCTGCATCGCCGGCGCGACGCCCGGCACATCTACTACCGGCTGGCGGACGAGCACGTCGCGAGACTACTGAATAATGCGCTGGAACATGCGGCGGAGCGGCTTGGCCCGCCGTTGCAACCCCTACAGGAGGACGACTTCGATGAGCTGTCAGAAACATCCGAACCACGATCATGAACACGGCCCGGGTTGCGGGCATACCGCGGTGGAACACGACGGTCACGTCGATTACCTGCACGACGGGCACCTGCATCATCCGCACCAAGATCACGTCGACGAGCACGTGATCGCGGTGAGCGCAACCAACCCCGAGCAATGCACACCGGCCCACGACTGCGGCGGTCACGAGGCCGGCCATGTGCATGGACCTGGCTGTGGACACGAGCCGGTACCACACGGCGACCACATCGACTATCTTGTGAATGGCCATCTGCATCACCCGCACGGGGATCATTGCGATGACCACGGTCCCCTGAAGGTCATTGGCTAGCAGCCTGTCCGACTTGGGTGCCCGTAGCGAGCCGGGTGGGAGAGCGAGGGCGGTTTTTCCTGATTTCGAGGCGCATCGTGGTTCTATGCAACGAGAAATCAGGAAAAAATGCACCGCTCCTCCCACCGGCGCAGTAGGCACAGCCCAAGTCCGACAGGCTGCCAGGC
>SLHN01000157.1 GCA_007136145.1 Thioalkalivibrio sp. | reverse complement strand
GCCAATGAGCGCAGCGAATTGCGCCGCCCCACGCCCGATGTACCTCGATGCCCCCTTTCGCCGTCACGGTTTTTGCCTGACTCGTTGATGGCGTAGTCTTATGGGCTCCAATCCTGAATAAGGCACCTCCCCTATGAGCGACGACGCCCTGCAATTGTCTGGCGAACTGATCGAAAAGCTGCAGAATGTGCTGGTTGAAGCAGATCCCCGCGCCCGCGAACCCATCGTTGGTGTTCAGTATCTGGCGGCGGTCATCGGCTTTCTGGTCGCGCAGATGCCGGAGCCGGTCGCCCAACGCAAGGATTATCTCTCCCAGTTGGCACAGTTCACTGCGTCGGTGTTCGACGATATCGACAGCCGCAATCAGTCCTCGCCCCCGGCCCAGCCGCCCCAGGAAGCCGCCGGCGTCTGGCGTCCCGGCGACCCCTGAGACACGAGCCCATCGCCAGCCCGGGGGCTCCCCCCCGGTGCGGTTCGGCTGCGCCTCACGGCACCCTGCGTTACGTCGCTACGTCGCTCATTTTTCGGGCTTGGCTCGTATGGCCATGGCCGTCAGATCGCTTGCGTATCGATGGTCAAGGCGGGTGCTTGACCCGTGCTGAATCGGGCCGGCCGGGTACGCGCGAGGGTTATGCCGGCGATGCGCGCGATTTCCCTGTTTTCCTCGGCATAATGGGCCTTGATCCGCTCGCGCATCGCGTCCGCACCGAGCAGATCCCAGTCGCGATAGATTAATTTGTCGAAGACGTGCTGGATGAACAGGCGACGGAGGCGTTTAAGGGGCCGCAAGGCCTTGCGATGACGACTCGGTCGGTGCCCGAGGTCATCCGCGGTCGGAGTGGGTCGGTACTGCCGTGTCCCGGGATGGAAAATCTGGATGGCCAGGGCTGAATAGCTGCGGTTCTGGGTTTTTTCGCGACGCACCTCGGGCAGGGCAGTCAGGCCCAGAATGTTCGCGATCCGTGCCTTCACAACCTCGGGGTGCCCGCGAAGATCCTCCTGACGCACCAGATCCACGCGCTCTTCACCGAACAAGTCCCTGTAGATGTTGTAGATGGCCAGGAATCTCTGGTTGAGCGCTTCCACCGTTCGGGCACCGTATACCCATCGGTCGGGCCGGGGTACGAAGGCGCCGTCATAGTGGTTCAGAAAGACATGCGGAGGAACGCTACCGCCCTTCACCAGTTGTTGTCGGTACGCGGACTGCAGCCAATCCGCCTGATCTCGGACGAAGTAGAGGATGCGGGCCTCTGGAAAGAGTTCTCGCATCAGAGCGGCGTTTTCGGCAAAGTCGTGGTGGTTGCCGTACATGTCGCCGCTGATGTGTGGTTCCGAGATGATCAGCGAGCGACCGTCGCCGGAATAACGCCACTGCCGCACGGCCTCCCGCGCTGCCTCGCGGGCGAGTGTGTCATTGCAACGGCGGACCGCCTGCCGCAGGGGCAACCAGACTGATTCCGGGTTAACGTTGTATAGCGTCGGATCCAATTGGCCGAAGACCTCCCGTTGCAGGTAACGGGTACCGGTCTTGTGGAGACCGATATGCAGAATGACGCGGGGTCGGCTGTCTTGGCCGCGGACAACTTGTCTGGGCCGGTAGCGAATATTGAAATTGCTGTCGCGCGCATTCTCGCGGAAGAAATGCAGAGTCGCCACCATGGCCTCGCCTCCTGGGTGTCCTTGCCTCGGGACCGTTCGGCTGGAACCGAGCTCGCGATGGCAAAGATACGGAGGCGCGTGTTACGCACACGTCACGGGAATGTGAACTAATCGTGAAGTAGATGATCTCGTCGCTGGCTTGCTCTCGGGCCTCGAGCGGCGCGATTCGGCTGCCTCATTGGCACCCGACATTGGATCGTTTGCAGTTCGGGGGTGGCTCGCGGGGCGAAGACAGTCAGTGTTCTGTCATGCGATTGCGGCCGGTGACGCGATTTCGCCCCGCATTCTTGCTTGAGTACATCGCCTGATCCGCTATTTCGATCACCTGTTCGGCGTCGCGGGTCGCCGCCGGGTATGTGGCAAATCCGATGCTCACAGTCGACGAGACGCGCTTGCCGTTGACTTCGATGGTTGTGTTCTCGATTGCGCGGCGGACCCTTTCCGCAACCTCGCCGGCGACCTCCTCTCCGGTGTTCGGAAGCAGCACGACGAATTCGTCCCCCCCGTATCGGGCGATCAGGTCATAGCCCCGCAGCGCCTTCCGCATGGCTTCCACCATGCGCAGGAGCAGTTCATTCCCCGCGTCATGGCCGTATCGGTCGTTGATGTCCTTGAGGTGATCAGTGTCGATCATCATCACGCTCCACTCGGCTCCTTCCCGCTTCGCGCGTGCCGTGATGCGCGCCATCGCCCTGTGGAAGGCCCGCATGTTTGAAAGGCCGGTCATACCGTCGGTTTCCGAGAGATCCTGCAGGAATTTGCGGGCAATGTTCATGTTGGCCGCGATCATTGATGTCAGGTAGGCCACCAGAACGAATGGCGCAAGATGGAACATCGTGACTCCGAAAGTCTCGAAGCTACCCGGCGCCCCGTCAGGAGATGTGAATACCGCGATCAGGTAGAGGAGAGAGATCAGTGCGACAATGGCCAGAGTCACGCGCCTGCCCAGCGTCAGGGCCGAGAACACGATGGGTACCAGATAAAGGTTCATCAAGGGGCTGCGCGGTTCGCCAACCTGCCAGATTACAAAGGCGATCAGGCCGATCATGGCCAGCGTCTCGACCAGGAGCTTCCACCTGGCCTCGTCCGTGAACAGGTTGAAGTAACGGAAGCCAATGATCATCAATGCAAAAGCACCGCAGGCGACGGCGATGGCGAGCACATCGACGTTCGCGGCTGGCATTGCGAGATATACCAGGATCAGGGCCAGCAGCAGCCACTGCATTTCCGCCAGTGTGCGGTTGAAGCCCCGCAATTCGACCTGTTCGGCGTCGGGGCCCTGCAGACGTCTGGGTATGCCGGTGCTCAGGAAACCCTTGTCCTTGCGCGTCTGTTTCACATCCTCTGCCGTCTCTGGATGGCACGGTCCGTGCCGAAGCGAAGACACCGTGCCCCGATTATCGTACTGATCCACCTGGGAATCTGTCGGACATGGGCTGCTCCTGCCGCGCCGGGGATAAAGCTCGGCTCGCCATGGGCACCTTGGTCCGACAGGTTTCCAGGCTCGTGGACCCCCGAGCCGAAGCCCCGTGTTTAACGTTGCCAAGCGGCCGAGTGCCTCTTGAATGGCGATGCGCCTTTCCTGAAATAGTAGTCCATTTTCCTTCTCCCGCGTGGATATTCCGGCGGGAACAAGGGCATGAGACCGAAACGGGTATTGGCTGTGGTCAGCTCAGTATTCAGAGGAAACTCCCGAACCATTCACGAAGGCGTAATCTCAGCAGCTGGTCTCCTTCGACAGTGATTGTCGCGCCGGTGACCGGGTTTCCAACCATCGAGAAAGTCACCGGGACACGTTCTTCGGAGGGCAGCAGTACCACCGCCTTGCCCGAGCGGCTGCCGCTGAGTAGCCACCCGTCCAGTCCAACCGATTCGACTTCGACCTGGGCGCTGGTATCCTGCCGCAGGATGTCGGTCAGGGCGGTCTTCACCTGCTGAGTGATGAGCCACTCGCCGCCGACATAGAGCGCCGTGATGAGCAGCACCGCGAAGAACAGACCCACGAGACCACTACCGGATGGTGCCCCTGTTCGGGGTTTCATTTCAGTCATGTTTGATTACCTCGTTAGCTTGCGAGCGCAGGGATCCGCAAGGGGGTGATGTGCTTGACACGGGTGCAATCGTGCCATAACCGTGCAGTGTCAGGACGGCTGCCCCGAAGCGTCAGTTTTGGTTCTTGACATCGCTTCCAGTTGCTCACGTGCCAGGGCCCGACCCAGTTCGATTATCGGTCCCGCACGGTAGAACTCATGCACCATGCAGGCATTCTTGGGAACGCTGATGACCATGTCGGGGCGGAACACAGCGAGATGATGCCGGGTCAGGGCAGCCTGCATCGTTTCCAGTGAACGCATCAGCACCTCCGAAAGGGCCAGACCCTCCGCGGCGGTGGAGCCGGTGATATCCAGCGATTCCACGTACTTGATCATTCGACGCATGAGACTGGATTCTCCGTCGTCGTCATTGTTGTTCTCCGAGGTAGCCTCTGAAGCCGGGCCGTTCACGTCGACGACAATAGTCAGATCGGTCAGCGTGCGCAGTGTCGGGGCCACTGGTACCGGGTTCAGGAGCCCGCCATCCACCAGGGTGCGCCCGCGGTAAGAGTGGGGTGCGAACACCGCCGGTATCGCAATCGATGCACGAATGGCATCGAAAAGAGACCCGTCACTCATCCAGACTTCCTTGCCGCGATCGATGTCCACTGCGACGGCAGTGTAACTGATGGGCAGTTCCTCGATGTCGCTCTCGCCAACGAGATGCTTCAGTTTTCGTATCAGTTTGTTTCCGCGGATTATGCCGCCACCCGAAAAGGACCAGTCGAGCAGGCTGATAACGTCACGCTGACTCAATCCCTTGACCCACTCTCGGTATACATCGAGCTTCCCAAGCGCATGAATTCCCCCAACCAGCGCCCCCATCGAGCTTCCCGAGATCGCCTGGATCACGTACCCGCGGGCTTCGAGTTCCTCGATCACACCGATGTGGGCCAGACCCCGGGCACCGCCCGAGCCAAGCACCAGGGACACGGTTTTCTGTTGTTCCCGATTCCCGGGGTTTTCTTGCTGAGACATGGTTTGCCCCTGTAACGACAAAAGTGGCTCTGGGGGCCTGGTCGGAATCAGGCCGCTCCTGGCAGCCTGTCGGTCTTGGGCTGCCAGATCATTGTTCGCTTCATGATGCGGCGGGTCCAGAAATCCGGTGTAATCTGGAAATGCCCGACTGTCATGGTGGAGAGGATGTCATGGCTGATGTCGCACCGTTACCACACCGCTGGCGTTTCTTCCGCTCTGGCGGGTTCGACCAGGTCCGCCTGGAAACGAGTGAGGATCTGGTCAATCTCGGCGAGCTGGATCCCAAGCTCTGGTCAGTTCTCGGTTGCCCCACCGCCGGTCTCGAGTTCGACCGGCGCACACTCGAACTGATCGATGCTGACGGTGACGGATACGTTCGGGTTCCGGATATCCTGAGGGCCGTCGGATGGGCCTGCGCGATGCTTCGGGATCCCGGTCAGTTGACCGTCGGCGAGGCCGCGCTACCGTTGGCGGCGATCAACGCTTCGACGCCGGAAGGCGCCAATCTGCTGGCCTCCGCGCGGCGGATTCTCGCGAGTCTGGGAAAGGCCGATGCCCCCGTCATATCCGTCGACGAGAGTTCGGACAGCACTCGTATATTTGATGCTCGCTCGT
>SLHN01000142.1 GCA_007136145.1 Thioalkalivibrio sp. | reverse complement strand
TCGCACTCATGCGCGTGATCGATGCCGGCGGCAAGCCGGGGTATCGACCTTTCGGATAATCGGGGCACAAGTCCGTGACTGACGCTGCAACCGTCGCCTGGCAACGCGAACTGAAGGGTGTTCCCGCCCAGTTGGAAGCCCGTTTTCCCGGATACTGGGGACGGTTCGAGTTTCTTGGTGAAATCGATTCGACCAACCGGCGGTTGCTGGCGGCTCCCGATTTGCAGCATCACTGCTTTCATGTCTGCGTCGCACGAGAGCAGACGGCTGGGCACGGACGGAGAGGGCGCGCATGGGCCTCGGTAGCCGACTCGAGTTTGACCTTCTCGATCGCACGTGCCCTGCGCATGGGTGAGATCCCGGATCCGTCGCTTTCGCTTGCCATTGGCGTCGGGCTGGCCCGTGGCTTGTCGCGCTGTGGCTTGGAGGGCTTTTTTCTCAAATGGCCGAATGATCTGGTGACTCGTGATGGTGCGAAGCTGGCTGGTGTGCTGGTTGAGGCGCGTGGTAAACACGGCGAGTCTCCCGCTGCGCTCGTGGTTGGTATAGGCCTGAATTGCAAAGGGGCGGGCGTCCTGTGTGTTGACCGCCCGATAGCCGACCTCTCGGATCTCTCGGGCCCGTCGGATCTTGCCCCACGGGAGCTGTTGCAGGCCATCATTGAGGAAGTGGTCATGGCCTGGAGGGGGTTCGACCAGGGGGGTTTGTCCAGCTTTGGCGATGATCTGACGCGTATCGATTTCTTGCGGGGGCGCGATGTCGTCGTGATCGATACCGGCGACGAGGGGCGCGTCGCGGGCATCGATCCCCGCGACGGAGCTCTGCTCCTCGAGCAGGGAGAAAGGACCAAGCGGCTCTATTCCGGCGAGGTTTCAGTCAGGGTGCTGCGGCGTGACTGACCTCTGGCTGATGGATCTCGGCAGCAGTCGAGTGAAGTGGCAGGTACGCAATGAATCCGGCCTGGTACTGGAGCGAGGGGCTTGGTCCGTGGGGGTTGCACCCGTTCTCCCCAAGACGTCGCCAGCGGCGGTTTGGCTGAGCCGAGTTGGTGCTCCCGAGCGAGAGGCGGTGCTGCGCCGGGCCATTCGGAATCTTCATGGATTGGTGCCGATCCACAGTGTCCGTGCGCAGGCCGACGGCCCGGGCGGCCTGCGCCTCGGCTACGATTGTCGCCAGTTGGGTGCCGATCGCTACTGTGCTTTGCTGGGTGTGCTCGGGCAGACCAGGGCGCCCGCAGTGGTTGTCGACGCTGGCACCGCGGTCACGATCGACATTCTCGGGGCGGATGGTCTGCATCTCGGTGGGTATATTCTCCCCGGTTTTCACCTCGGATTAGCTGCGGTATCGGAACTATTGCCTTCGGAATTGCGGGACCAGGTGGCACCGGTCCTGGAGCAAGCACCATCGATTGCCAACACCGCGCGCTGCAACCCGGGACAGGATACCGGGCAGTCCCTGGTGCGAGGCTGGATGTGCGGGTTGGCCGGAGCGCTTCAGGGTCTGGGTGCGTCTTCGGACGGGGGAGTCGGGGGTGATGTTAGAGAGTGGTGGCTTACCGGGGGTGACAGTCCATGGCTTGCGGCTCTGCTGGCGGGTCCGTGTCGGATCGAACGCGATCTGATATTCGATGGTTTGTGGTTCTGTGCGCAGAGCGGAGTTGGTGATGAGGGGGAGCAGAAGTGATCCGCTGGCTATTGCTCTTGCTGCTGGGGCTGAACCTTGGGTATCTCGCTTTCGGCTTCTACCGGGCTCATTATCTCGATCCATACGCGGGTGTGCCTCCCATGAAACCCGCCCCGCATGCCGTTGAGATACGGCTGATCGATTCGTTGGCGGACTCTCCGCCAGACGACCCTTCGCCCGATCCTTGAGCGTGGCTGTGGCTGTGGCGGGCGCGGTGCCGGTGCGGTTCGGCTTCGCCTCACGGCACCCTACGCAGGTTCTTTCACGCTAACGGGTCATGGGCAAACACGGTGGCGGATGTGTTCGTTCTTGGGAGGCAACCCGGGTGCATGGCCTTTGCTTCGGATGACACCGGATAGTCGGGTTTTCAATGTTGATCGAGCGCCCACATGCCCAAGGCAATGTCGTCCGGGTCTGCGCCGGGCGCGATTATGAGTTGCGCGTGTACCAGGGCAGGATCGATCCCGGTACGTTCGACCTCGGCCGCCGGGAGTTGTGCCAACCACCAGGCCAGTGCCGCCTGTGTTCGGGGTTCCACCCAGGGCTCGAATTCGTCTGAACGCCGCTCGCGGTAGGCGTCGAGATCGGGATCGTGAAATGTCTTCACGGTTTCCAGAAGGGCCTGTTCGCGGCGCGGATCGCGGGTATCGGTCGCGGTCTGATAAAGATGCCAGGCGATCCCCGGCCAGATCTGGGCAGGGAGGTATCCCGGAAGCTCCGCAGGTCCGTCCTCTGGCAGGGCATGCAGGTACGCGTCCTCCGCGAACAGGTGCTTCTCCAATCCCTCGAGTGCTGCCTTGGCCCACTCGAGCAAGGACGGATCGTTCAAGGCTTGCCCGGCTCGAACGAGTCCGGCGATGATCTGCCCCGATGCATCGGCGTAAGTGGTGCGATCGATCGCGGGTGAGGCCATGGTCCTGCGAACCCCCAGCGGCTGGGAATAATATGTGTCGTCCGAGTACTGACTGCTGTAGAAACGCTGCTGATCGGGATTCCAGAAATTGGTTCGAATGTGGTCCAGGTTGCGTTCGATGACCTTTCGGTGCGATTCGTCTCCGAAGCGGTGATAGGCATCCGCAAACAGCCACAGAAAGGCAGCATTCTGGTCGAGCCGCTTCGAAGTCTCGAGAGCCCGCTCGCGGTCGGGTTGATCGGGATCATGGAAAAAGAAAAAGCCCCCTTCCTCGGAATCCCAGAGATCCTCGACGATCTGATCAAGCAGACCAGGCATTCGTTCGCTCCAGGATTCTTGCTGAAGCAGGAAGGCCATTGTCCATGGTTGCGGCCGTTTGCTCAGCGTGCCGAACATCGCGCTTCCGCTCAATCGACGAGTGTCGGCATCGTAGACCTCGTCCAGCATCCGCAGAAAGGCTTCCGGATTGTCGATGGGATCGTCCGCCGGGCTGAGTTCCCTCCCGGTTACAGAGATGCTTCTCCGTCGTTCGAGCAACACCTGGTGCAGGTCGGCTGGTCCGACATGGCCCGTGAAGCGACCCTGTACATTGTCCAGTGCATCGACGATCACCACGAATGGCAGACCGCGCCCTCCGTACCGGGTGAAAAGATCCCGGCGGCGATCCAGATCAATGAGTACCGGTATGTAGCCATCCTGGATTGTTTTCGCGACGTCGTCATGTTCCAGGCTTTCGTCCTGGAAATCCCGGCACCAGGTGCACCACTGGCCGTGGAAGTATAGAAACAGAGGACGGTTTTCGGTCCGCGCGCGGGTGAAGAGCGCGGAATCGAATGTGTTCCATTCGATCCTCGAGCCCTCCGGGTAGTCGGCGCCGGCAAAGGCCCGCGGAATGGCGGCGAGCAAGGGAGCGAGCAGGAGTGCTGCCGCCAGAAGAAACCATCCGGCGCGTCCGGCGCAGCTTGCGTTGCCCGACCTGAATCCTGGACGATCAATTCTCATGAAACATCTCATGTACCTCTTGACCACTCGGAGGTATCGAAATTCCGACCAAAATCCACCGGCCATGGCATGACGGTCGTTGATGGTCTTCCGGCAGTGCGCCGCGGCTTTGGTCATTCGGGTGCGTTTAGGTAAAGCCATGCCGCACGAGCGCGCGAGCGGATTCGCGTTGACAGTATCTCCGGCGGGTTATACCTTGCTCTGTTTCGCTTGGCCTGTGCGGGTCCCGGGACAAAATCAGGCCTCATTCCACGAACCAGGAGTCCATCCGTGACCGACGTTTTCCCCCGCATCGAGCGCTTGCCGCCCTATGTTTTCAATATCGTGAACCAATTGAAGGCTGAGGCGCGAGCACGTGGCGAGGACATCATCGATTTCGGTATGGGTAACCCGGACCAGCCAACCCCCCAGCACATCGTGGACAAGCTCGTGGAAGTCGCGCAGCGGGGCGATACCCACCGTTATTCGGTGTCCAAGGGTATTCCACGGCTTCGGCGTGCGATCACCCGTTGGTACAAGTCCCGTTTTGATGTGGATCTGGATCCCGAGACCGAGGCGATCGTGACCATCGGCTCCAAGGAGGGCCTCGCGCATCTTGCTCTGGCGATCCTTGGACCGGGTGATGCAGTGCTGGCCCCGAATCCAGCTTATCCCATCCACCCTTATGGCTGCGTGATCGCCGGTGCCGATGTGCGCCACGTGCCCTTGACGCCGGAGGTGGATTTCTTCGCGGAGCTGATTCGCGCCATCCAGGACTCGTGGCCACGGCCGAAGCTCCTGGTCCTCAATTTTCCGGCAAATCCGACCACCCAGTGTGTCGACCTCGATTTCTTCGAGCGCGTGGTGGAAATCTGTCGCGAGAACCGAATCTGGCTGGTGCACGATCTCGCCTATGCGGAGATCGTGTTCGATGGCTACGAGGCGCCCTCGGTGCTTCAGGTTCCCGGGGCGAAGGACATCGCCGTCGAATTCTATACTTTGTCGAAGAGCTACAATATGCCCGGCTGGCGCGTTGGCTTCATGTGTGGTAATCCAACGCTCGTTGCGGCGCTTGCAAGAATGAAATCGTATCTCGACTACGGTACCTTCACACCGATCCAGGTTGCCGCAATCGCCGCGCTGGAGGGGCCGCAGGACTGCGTGCGGGAGATCCGCGAACTCTACCAGTCGCGCCGCGATGTGCTTTGTGACGGCCTGAACGCGATGGGTTGGGTACTCGCGAAGCCAAAGGCAACAATGTTCGTATGGGCGCCGATTCCCGAACCCTATCGTGAGATGGGGTCGCTCGAGTTTTCGAAGAAATTGCTTCGGGACGCGAAAGTGGCCGTATCCCCGGGTATCGGTTTCGGGAATTATGGCGACACTCACGTGCGGTTCAGCCTGATCGAGAACGAGCAGCGTATCCGGCAGGCACTGCGCGGAATCAAGGCGATGCTCAGGGCTGATTCCATTCTCGCCAGCGCGAGAACGACCGATTCCGATGCTGATTTGGTGCCCCCCCAGTCCTGATCTGCCGGCAATCCGTAACAATCTTCCGGGAAATGCTGACCAACGCGCATGTCAATGCGAGTGAAACGAATCATCATTTAATCGGCATGGGTGGCTTCTGCGCCTCGGGTCGCCACGCCACACCCGCGGTTGAAGGTTTCACTCCTGGCAATGACGATTTGATCAGCGTTTCCTTTTGCTACCTGTACAAAGAGGAATTCTGCACATGAAGCCGGTTAAAATCGGATTGCTCGGCCTGGG
>SLHN01000052.1 GCA_007136145.1 Thioalkalivibrio sp. | reverse complement strand
TATGCACGTGCGTGGACGCCGCGCGCTGCAGGACACCCTGACCGCGCTGCGCCTGAAATCCACCGTCACCGGAGCTGCACCGGCGCTGTTCCCGAATGGAGAGCGCTGTCTGCGTACAGCGGATGAACTCGCGCGTCTGTACCCCTCGCAATGGCTGACGGAAACGCTGCGAATCTCCAGGCGCTGCCGTTTTCGGATGGACGAGGTCCGTTACGAATACCCCACCGACGCGATCCCTGCCGGCGAAAGGCCCGATGTCTGGCTGCGTCGTCTGGTCGAAAGGGGTTGCCGGGAGCGATGGCCCGAAGGCATACCGGAAAAGGTACGCACACAGGTCGAACACGAACTCGCGGTCATTGCCAGCCTCGGCTACGAACCCTATTTCCTGACCGTGCACGACATCGTCCGCTTCGCCCGCGGGCGCGGCATTCTGTGCCAGGGCCGAGGATCAGCCGCGAACTCGGCGGTATGCTATGCACTCGGCATCACCGCGGTGGATCCGGCGCGTTCCAGCATGTTGTTCGAACGCTTCATCTCGCGCGAGCGTAACGAACCACCAGACATTGACGTGGATTTCGAGCACGAGCGGCGCGAAGAGGTGATTCAGTACATCTACCGCCGTTACGGGCGCGAACGTGCGGCGCTGACCGCCACCGTAATCCGCTACCGGCGCCGCAGTGCATTGCGCGACGTCGGTCGGGCGCTGGGCGTCAGTCGCGCCCGCATCGATGCTCTGACCGCGAACATGGCCTGGTGGGACGACGGCATACCACGCGAACGTCTGCAGGAAGCAGGATTGGATCCGAACGGGTCGCTGGCCCGTCAATGGCAGACATTGGCACAGATCCTGCGAGGTTTCCCGAGACACCTGTCGCAGCATACCGGCGGTTTCGTGATCGCAGCCGGGCGCCTGGATGAACTTGTACCGATCGAAAATGCAGCAATGCCCGAGCGCACCGTGATCCAATGGGACAAGGATGACCTCGATACGCTGGGATTACTGAAGATCGATATCCTGGCATTGGGCATGCTTTCCTGCCTACGCCGCTGCCTGACGCTACTCGCCCGCCACCGCGACCGGCACTGGGGGCTGGCCGATGTCCCGGCCGAAGATCCGGCGGTTTACGCGATGCTGCAACGGGCGGACACCATTGGTGTGTTCCAGATCGAGTCGCGCGCACAGATGAGCATGCTGCCACGGCTGAAACCGAAGACCTTCTACGACCTGGTGATCGAGATCGCAATCGTCCGACCCGGGCCGATTCAAGGCCAGATGGTACACCCCTACCTGCGGCGACGGCAGGCCCGCGAGCCCGTCAGTTATCCAGGACCCGGTGTGAAACGAGTTCTGGAACGCACGTTGGGCATACCGATCTTCCAGGAGCAGGTGATCGAGCTCGCCATGGTCGCCGCCGGCTTCAGCGCCGGCGAGGCGGACGGATTGCGCCGTGCGATCGGAGCCTGGCGCCGTACCGGGAATCTCGAGAAATACCGGGAACGATTGATAGCAGGCATGCTCCGCCACGGGTATCCGGAATCCTTCGCGGAGCAGATCTATCAGCAGATTCTGGGCTTTGGGGAATACGGTTTTCCGGAATCTCACTCGGCAAGCTTCGCACTGATCACCTATGTCTCCGCCTGGTTCAAATGCCGGGAACCGGCAATCTTCGCCTGCGCGCTGCTGAACAGCCAGCCAATGGGCTTCTATGCCCCGGCCCAGATCGTCGCCGATGCGCGCCGGCATGGGGTCGAAGTACGGCCCGTGGACGTAACGGCAAGCGAATGGGACTGCAGCATCGAATCGATCCCAAATCGGAACGGTTGCAACGGGTTTGCGCTGCGACTGGGCCTGTCGATGGTGCGCGGTCTGCATGCGGAGAGCACCGCACGGATCGTCGCCACACGCACCAATGCCCCGTTTCGTGATGTCGCGGATCTGGTCTCACGCGCGGTTCTGGACCGTGGCCAGGCCGCCTGCCTCGCACGGTCTGGCGCGCTGGCGAAACTGGCCGGACACCGGTACCGAGCTCACTGGGCAACCCAGGCAGTGGAGCCACCGTTACCCCTGTTTCCCCAATCCGAGGCGATCGGACAGGATACACTGCCACTGCTGCCCACCCCCACCGTCGCGACCGATCTGGTACAGGACTATGCTGGTATCGGGCTGACGCTGGGGCCACATCCGCTGTCCCTGCTGCGCACCCACCGCAACTTCGCCGACCTGTCCACCGCCGAGGCACTTATCGCCGCCGGACCATGCCGCTCGGTACGCTTTGTCGGCCTGGTTATCACCCGGCAGAGACCCGGGTCGGCCAAGGGCACGGTGTTCCTGACCCTGGAAGACGAGTCCGGTACGTTGAATGTGATCGTATGGCCCACCCTGGTCGAGCAGGCGCGTTCCGCGGTGATCCGTGCAACACTGCTGGAGGTGACCGGGGAACTCCAGCAAGAGGACGGCGTAACCCATCTGATCGCGAAACGGCTGCGCGACCGCACTCTCTGGCTGGGCGACCTGACTGTGCGTTCCCGGGATTTCGGATGAAGCCGCACTGGACCGCGACCGGAGGCCTCTCCCACGCAGAGTCCGCGCCACCCCACGCGACATCGCCGTGGCGCGTGGGGTATCTCGGGTGCACTGGCTCAGATAAACAAACAGATATCCGATTCGCCGGCAAATTCGAAGAAGGCAGCGGCCCCCGCATACTCGACGCCATCGATGAATTCCGCCGTATCCATCTCAAACAGATCGACCGTCATCTGGCAGGCAATCATCCGGACTTCGGCTTCGAGGCAAAGATCCCGCAGATCCTCCAGACTCGCGACACCTTTTGCCTTCATCTTCTGCTTCATCATTACCGTCATCATCTTCTGCATACCGGGCAAGGCCTGTAGCAGAACAGGAACCGGCATCGGCATCGGCATACCGGGATTCCCCAGCGAGCTGACCTGGAGATCCATCTTTTTCTTCAGTAACTGAAGACCGTAAAAGGTGAAGAACACCTCCACTTCATAGCCCAGCGCGGCCGCCGTCGATGCAAGGATGAATGGAGGGTAGCCCCAGTCCAGGCTACCCTTGGTCGCGATAATCGCAAGTTTCTTGGTGTCACTCATAATCACTACCCCCAACAAAGTCGATTTACGGCATAGCGGCCTTTTCAGGTCGAACGCCACAGGAGTCATCAATACCACCGGCTGGCTGGATTTCCGTGCGGTTCGGCTCCGACCAAACCCTCATAACCACCCATTCGACGCTATCCGAACCCGATGGTCACCAACCGTTCGTTCCCATCCATCCTTCGGCAGGGATACGGCAATTCGTCGCTTCGATCGTCAATGCCAGGCTCATGCAACGCACGACGACGAGCAACCGGTCCTTCTTCAGTCTTCCTTGCTCGACGGACTCTGTAATTGCCGATCCTTCTGCCAATCCCGCACCAACGCACAACCCGCACAGACACCAAGCGCAGCCAGACTGGCCCATACTGAAATGGGCACCAGAACCATCGCCAGAACAAACATGATCCATGCCAGAATTGTCATTTCACTTCCCCCCGCACGCGCGGCCAAGCACCTGCGAAACCTTTAGCTCAATCCGAAAGTGTAACCCGCCACCAAATCCTGCGACAGTCCAACACGCTGAACACCAACTTCCGATCACGCGCCTCTGGACAAGCTCATCGGCACCCTGCGTCTTTCCACACGACGAATGGCCACATAGCGCGCCATGAGCCGCCATCGCGAGCACAGCGCCCTGAACGGGGCGGGCGATTACCCGCGAGTGCTCTGATCAGCCCCGGCAACCGCATTCCCGGGACCATTGCCGCCTGTCACGGAGCCCGTGTTGGGCGTACTCATTCTGGCGCCTCCCGCCGTTTGCCCGGATTTCGAACCCTCGTCCATGAATTGATTGTTCAGCCGTTGGATATACGCCTCGACACGATCACGCAGCGTGTGCAACTGCCTGATCGAACCACGACCAAGGCCGGTGGGAGACTTACGGAAGATGGAACGCCAGAACACGGTATTCTTCATGAAGGCTGCGCGCCAATTTCCCGAGGCTGTTTCATCTGGAAGGCTGTGGGCGACCCGCCGCGCAACCCAGTTCCGGTTCAGAAAGTGAATGGCAAGCAGGATGAGCAACACCGCGGCCACTCCCAACCCGGCCCAGATCGGTGCTTCCCTCATGGCATTCAGTAACGGACCGAAGCCGCCCATCAGCGCCTGCGCGCCATAAGCAAAAATGGCCAGAACCGCTGCCATCATCAGGAAATCGACCTGCAATACGCGCCGACGCCAGCGTGCCAATGCGCCCCTCAACGCCGGAAGCGCGTCCATTTCGATGGCCTCGGCGATGGCCTGCATCGCTCCCACGATACGGTAGGAGCGCGAGGAACTGATTTCACTGATCTTGGCATGGATTTCTTCCCGATCGCGGGCTGCCTTGTATTCATACCGCGCACGGACCTTGTCGTCGCCGATCTCGACCGCCGCACCTGTGTTGTAGAGACAATAGAAACGCCCGGTCGCGTTGCCCTGGCGCACCACCGCACGCTGCCACGCCGACACGACTTCTTCCAGATTGTCTTCGCGCCAGGTGGTATCGATCTGGTTCAGCACGAAAACCAGCTTGGTGAAGTCGTTGCGTGCGGCCACCCGGTTCACAAGGTGCTCCAGCGTATCCCTCATCGCACCCGGTTCCGGGTGGCGAGCATCGAAAAATACCAGCACCAGATCAGAAAGGTCGATGATATGGTCGGTCAACTGAAGGATGGTCGCACGCTGTTCGTCGGCGTCGAATCCGGGGGAATCGATCAGGATCCGGCCTCGCAACCGCTCCGATTTGACCGTTTTCATCGACAGGAAGTGGTCCACCGTCCGTCCGCCGCCATCGCTCAGGCGTTCAATCTCACTACTGACCCTGTAAAACGGGAACCGCGGGTCACCATCGAGTGCAAGACCAGGTAATTCCTTGACTTTCTCGCTGCCGCCATAACTGATCACGGTGAATCGGTCGTCGACGGCCTGGCTGCCACTACGCTGAACAGTCGCACCAATATACTCATTGATGAACGTCGACTTTCCAGCAGAAAATGTCCCGAGAACCGCAATCATTGGCCACCAGGATATGGTAAACGCGTAGGACTCTTCCTCCGGGTCCAGAAACCCAGCGGCATAACCCAGTCGGTCCAGGGCGCCGAAGGCTTCAACCACCCCCTCCAGGGCCGGATTCTCCTCCGACAGACGATCGCTGAGCAGGGTCAGTTGCTGGTTCACTCGGTTGCCGGGACGATTGAACATGCTTACTCCATGGTTGTAGATTGAATTGCCAACGCGTCAGCGCCCGCCGTGTTGCGGATAATACGGCGCTGGTGATCCGGGGAAAGGACCCTGACCACCGCTGAAGGGATTGAAACTGTTCATCATGCCCAGCGGGCCGGATACGTTCCGGTTGAGGCTCCACATATCGCGCTGCATATTCAGGGTCGATCCGGCCATGGTCGTCGTGTCCTTGGCCATCGAACGGATATTGGTGTTCATGCTGCTGATGTCCCGCGTCATGGACCCGATATTCCGGTTCATCGAAAGCATGTTCTCGTTGATCGACACCATTCGCTCATCGATGTCGCCCATCTTGCGGGCCATCACCGCCATCTCTCGATCGATGGTCCGGGTCATCGACGACATTTCTATCGCCAGGCGACTGACGTCGCGGGTCAGGCTGGTGATCAACCAGAAACCGTAGACAGCAAGCACCACGAAGGCCACAAGTGACGAATACACGATCAGTTGCAAACGCCGCGATCGGACGTCGTACTCGTCCGCATCCATATGGCGCGCATCATTGCGCTCGTTGAAATCGCTCATTATTCAAGTCCAACCAAGAAAATTCCCATGCGCCCGACAGGGCACGATCAGATCCCGATTCCGGCGGCACGGTCCACCATCTCGCGCAAAGTCTCCTGAAGACCAAATGCGCGTTCCTGCAACGCCAGCGGCAACGGCCTGCCTCCATGAATCACCAGATCGAGATTGGGTGTCATCACCCATAGCCCGTCCCGCTGGTCCTGGTACAGGATCACCCGGCATGGCAGAAAGGCAGCCATCGACGGGTTGAGGCCCATCAAATCCGCCGCAAGCACGGGATCACAGAACAGGTAGATATTGAGCAGGGGAAAGTCATGTCCGGTTCCAGCCAACACTTCCTGCCCAATACGCAGTGTACCCAGCGAATGCAGCCCGAGTTCCGCGGCCACGTCCTCCAGATGTTGTTCGATTTCGGCTACCGATCGTCCCTCGACAGCACGCCGCTGATGGACCATGGCCTCCATCGGATCCCCGGTTTCCAGAATCGTCCGGGCCATGTCGACATAGACGCCGAGAGCCACTTCGTCCAGGCTTCGTGCCTTGTTGACGTAGGGTTCGAACGCGAGGATCACCACCCCCACCGCGATGAGCGAGGCAACCCCAATGAGTGCGAACAAGTTGCGCAGCAGTCTCATCGGGGGCCCCGAGGATCAGAGGAGGCCGCCACTCGCAGGGACAGGCAGAGTTGTGGCCTGGGACATGGGGGCACGTCATCTCACTGAAGAAAATCAACAGAGGCTTATTCTACCTGAATTGCTCAAGATGCGAGCGCCCCTCCGGGTGATAGCGGTCGTAGACCGGGCCCAGGCGATGCAGCATCGTATCTCGCTCCTCTACCGGAAGCGCCTGAAGTGCCCGGTCGTACGCGGCAAGCGCGGCCGTGAAATTCCTGGCGGTAAACTGGTAGTTACCAATCTCGCCATAGATGTCGGCTCGCCCCGGAGCGGAGGCTGGAAACTCCTGCAGACCCCGTTCCAGAATCTCCACCGCGGCGCGTGGGCCGCGAGTGCGAGCAACCGTGCGTGCCCTGGAGAACAGCTCCGCCTGCCGCGCGGCTGATCCAGCATCCGTATCCGCGACTTGATCGTCGGGAAGGTCCTCGGCAGGCTCGTCTACCTTGCCCACGGCGACCTTGTCTTCACGTCCACTATCCTTCGCCGGAGCAACCGGTTCACCAAGAGGATCCCCGGCATCCGCTACAGTGTCGACCGGTTCCGAGGCACGGTCATCGGTCGTTGCCACGACCATCTCCGCGTCCGGCTCAACCGACTCCTCCGAAACCCGCGCCGCCTCGATCTCCATCATCGGAGACGTATCCTCCGGTGGCGCCGCTGCCATCGGTTCACCCGTGGCTGCCGGCATGGGCTCGGACTCCACCGTCGAAGTCGTTTCCTCCGGTGGCGCCTGTGCAACCGTTTCATCCGGAGCAGCCATTCGGGACTCTGGGGCAGCATCGGGCGTGGTCGGTTCAGTGTCCCCGGTAGGTTCGTGTGGTTCCGCGACATCTGCGGTTTCAGCCAGCACATCCTCCTCGGCAGGCACTCCACCCGCGAGCCAATCGCGGTTGGCCCAGGCGATCACCCAGAGCGCAATGACGATCAAAATCCAGTATTTACGCACAAAGGCGCGTGCTGCAGCCATGATTCACCCTGGTGTTGTGATGACGATAGGTTCTGGGATCGAACCGCCTATCGTCGATGTTTCCGGAAAATGGCCTTGGCCAACTCATCGAGTTCGAGGGCGGCCTTACCGCGACGCTCCAGTTCCTGCACCGAAAGCCCCTCACTGAAGGAGCGCCGGAACGCCATGCGCTGGCGTAGCCGTGGGCGCAACGCCCGGATGCCTTCAATCATTCCCAGAGCGCCAAAAGCTTCGTCCGACTCGCGGACCGCCTGGTGTGTATCCGCCCGGTTGATGAAACCCATGATCTCGGGCTTGGAACGGTCGCCTCGCAACTCAACGATCTTCTTCACAAACCGCTGCGTCGACCATACGTCCGCCTGGCTGGGCGGAACGGGGATCACCACCTGATCGGCGGCGAGGATCGCCGCATACATGGTCCCGAGATCGGATGGCCCGACGTCAACAATGATGTCCTGGTACTCGTCCCCCGCGTTCATCGCCTCGTCGAGACTCTGCGAGAGCTTGAGAACCGGGTTGTACCCTTCCTCCTCGCGAACCCGAACCACATCCGTCAGCGTCGCTTGCGGGTCGAGGTCGACCACGAGGACCCTGCGCTTGTTGGCGAGTGCCCACAGCGCCAGATTGAACGCGACCGTGCTTTTGCCGGTACCGCCTTTCAAATTGCCGATGACTGTCAGCATCCGGAGCCTCGGGGCAAGGGGTTCAAGAAGTCCTGCCCGGCACCCGCCGGACAGGCTTTCACTTGCGTTGGCTTACCAGCGCGGGCCGTGACCGTAGCCGGGGCCCCAACCGCCGTAGCCAGGATGGCCATAGCCATAGCCGGATCCGTCACCGCGACCATAGCCGTGACCGCGACTCGCGCCACGCCCGGACATGCCGAAATCCATATCGCTGAACATGTCGCCCATGCCGAACATGTCACCCATGCCGCGACCGTAACCCGGTCCATAGCCACCATAACCCGGCGCATAGCCAGGCCCGTAACCAGGACCGCCCCAACCCGGACCGCCCCAACCCGGGCCGCCCCATTGCGCCGACGCGAGCATCGGGGCCGCGGACAGGGCCGCGACAGAAGCGGCCATAGCGATTGCCTTGACAAACTTGCTCATGAAAACCTCCAGTGGAGTGTTGTGCCCTCTTTAGAATTACGCACCGACCATGAGGGCTACCGGTCTGTACGCATTGTGTACTCAGTAGGGCATCCCGAACATTGGAATGCCTCCAGTAGACGGACCATAAAGGGGCGACAACAGCCCCGGCGTCATCAGCCCGGTTCCCGGAAACAGCATACCACTACCCAGGTAGCTGCTATAGGGATCGAGACCGGGATAACTCAACCCAGGTACTCCATAAAGTCTCGGCGACCAGGGAACCGCGCCATAGCCATGAAGATCCGGGACTCCCCACCCCCGAATCTCAGGCGCGACGCGGCTCTCTCCTGCATGAGGAAACCGCGAAGCGTCGCCGTATCCTGGTTGGAAGAACTCCCCGACACCGGGGGAACGTCGTCGCCGTTGATCGACTGGGTCATAATCCGGGGGCGCAAAACGCCCGTCACCGTGTGGACGGAATTCATGGGCCGGCGCCCTTTGCTCCGGAGTCGCCCAGGGGTTGCCTCTGTCGCGCGCCTCCAACCTATCCATCGAGACACTGCCCAAGACCAGCCCGAGCAACAGCAGCCAGCTCGACAAATGTCCGGGATTGCGTTCGCTGGGCACGCTGTCTATGGCCCCCGGGTCCCCTCCAGCGAGTGGGCTCCATATCGATGGCAGCCCACGGCCGAAGGGTATCCCCGTTTACTCGGCCGACCCTTCAGCGTTGGCCGGAGCACCGTAGCGAGCTTCCATCGCCTGGCGCCGCTCCTGCATCATCTTCTCGATGGCTTCCCGCTGCTTTTCCATCTCAGCCATGTAGGCTTCGCGGCCAGCAGCCATCGCCTTCTCTCGGGCCTCACGCATTTCTTCCATCTGTTGCATGTGCCGCTCCCGCTCGGCCATCATTTCTTTCATTCGCTCCTCGCGCTCGGCCATGGCTGCCTTCACTTCTTCAGGCATCTCCGCCATGTACGCCGCGCGGGCTGCTTCCATCGCCTTCATGCGCGCCTCGCGCATCGCCTCCATTTCTTCCATGCGCTCCGCACGTTGAGCTTCCATCGCCTTCATGCGCTCTTCATGCTCGGCCTGCATCGCCTTCATGCGTTCCTCACGCTCGGCCATCGCAGCCTTCATTTCCTCGGGCATCTCCGGCATCTGGCCGCGATGACCTTCGCGAACCCACGGCGGGGGCTCGAAGGCTGGCGCCTGCCGATCCATGAACGCCGGTCTCTGGGGCATGCCGTACGCTGGCGGCATACCGTGGCCGTGACGCGGCATGTACCCTGGGTCGGGCCGTCCGTACCCGTAGGCCATCGGCCCATGGGCGAAGTCTGATGCCCCATAGCCCTGGCTGGAAACGTCCCCGCTCGCCTGCACCGCACCGCCGACTGCCAGCGTGCCGGCCACCGCCAGAGCCGTCAATGAAAACCTGCCCAAACCCTTCTTGCTTACGACTTTCTTCATGGATATGTCTCCTTTTCTATTGGGTTTTCTTGCATAGCCTTACTTCAAACGCCTACTTCAAACGAATACCGCGACGCCGCCGAACATTGCCGGTGGCCGCTCCAGATCCCTCCCCGGATTGAACTGGAGCATCATTGGCCGGGCGCGTTTCTTTCCCGGACTTCTCCGCCCGTGCGGACTCCGTGACCGAGGTCCCTGTCGCGGGCCCCTCGGTCTGCTGATTGCCATCAGAAGGCTCATCCCGGTCCTTTTTGGCCGTAGGACGTGTACGCGTGGAACCCGGGGCCGGACTAGTGCCTGTGCGTGTCTCGGGACTCGAGTGCGCGGCCCCACGAACCGAGCCCTCGCCAACGCCCTCACCACCCACCGTAGATTGCGCGGTGGCACCGGTGGTTCGATTGGTCGATGTCCCGGAGGCGTTGTCAGACCCGGGGGCCGCCGGACTACCGCCTGGCGCGCCACCATCGCCCCCTGATGTCGGGGAACCCGGCCCCGGGGTACCACCACCCGCGCCAGGTCCTGGTGGTCCATTCGAGCCACCTCCGACCAACCGCAGTATCAAACGGGCAAGAGCACGCAGGACCTGAACAACGCCCTCAACGAAACTGGTGCTAAGCGATTTCAGGTACAACCACGCCAAACCGAGCGCCTTGGAGATCGGGCCCTCGCCAGGCTCAGTCATCTTTCGCGGCGCTGCCGGTGCGGCTTGATCCGGATCGAGTGGCCCTTGCTCAGGCCCCACCGCAGCCAGCGTACCGTCACCACCGGTCCCGCCGTGCGCACCACCCAATCCCTCAAAGGTCTTGCGAGCGCTGATGCAACCCAGTGGGATGACCAACAACGTCAACAGCGTCGCGACGATCGTGCCGAACATCAGTGACACCGCCATTCCCTGGAAGATCGGGTCGAACAGAATCACGCTGGAACCAGCAAGCAACGCGAATGCCGTAATCAGGATTGGTCGGGTCCGCGCCTGGCAGGCATTGATCATGGCCTGCATCAAATCCTCACCCTCGGCAACCTGATGCCTTGCGAAATCCACCAGCAGGATCGAGTTGCGCACTATGATACCTGCCAGCGCGATGAACCCGATCATCGACGTCGCAGTGAACTCCGCCCCAAGCAGCCAGTGCCCGGGAATGATCCCGATCAGGGTCAATGGGATGGGCGCCATCACGATTGCCGGCAGCAGGAAATTCCCGAACTCCCAGACCACCAGCATATAAATGAGCACCAGGGCAATGGCAAAGGCAATGCCCATGTCCCGGAAGGTTTCATACGTAACGGTCCACTCTCCAGCCCACTCGAACGCAACGGAACCATCGTTGGGTGGTGGCCCTATCCAATGCGATTCCAGCGTCCCTCCCCCAGGCAACGAGTAGTCCTTCAGTTGCTGCTCGACCTCCAGCATGCCGTAGATCGGGGCCGCCAAACGCCCCACGGTTTCTGCCGTCACATATTCCACGGGCCTCAGGTTCTTGTGGAAAATCGGCTCGTCTTGTGGCATGCGCACGAATTCACCCAGCTCCGAAAGCGGCACCGATCCTCCAGCCATCGTCGGGACCGGTAACAGGAGCAGGTTTTGCACATCAGACCTGACCGCAAGTGGCAAGCGCAGCCGAATCATATGCGGTTCGACCAACGAACGTGCCTTCACATCGCCGAGCAACTGTCCGCCGATCGCCGCTTCGAGGGTTCGGTTGACCGCGTCCACGGTCACGCCTCGTCGCAGTGCCTTGTCACGCTCGACATTGAAGTGCCAGACATCGTGTGGGGCCTGCAAAAAGCTGTCCACGTCATCGAGATGAGGCGCATTCTTGAACATGCGCTCCATGTCCAATGCGACACGCCGCCGAACTTCCGCATCGGGGCCGTAGATCTCGGCCACCACCGACTGCAGGACCGGCGGCCCTGGTGGCATCTCGACCACCTGGATCCGGGCACCGGCCGCCGCCGCCATCGGGGCCAGAAGTGCACGCGCCTCAACGGCGATCTCGTGGCTGGTCCGCCGCCGGTCACCCTTGTCCAGCAACTGCACCTGGATATCGGCCTGCCAGGGCTGCTGGCGAAGATAGTAATGCCGGACCAAACCATTGAAATTGAAAGGCGAGGCGGTACCCACATAAGCCTGAACCGCGGTCACCTCGGGTAATTCACGCAGAACCATCGCGAGTTCATGGGTCAGGGTCGCGGTTCGGGGCAGCGCACTTCCCTCGGGAAAATTGATGACCACGTTGAACTCGGGCTTGTTATCCAATGGCAGCATCTTCACCGATACGTCCTTGGTGAAGAAAAGCATCACGGTCAGAAAGAAGACCACGACGATCCCGATCAGAAAACCCCAGCCGTAGGTTCGGTTGTTCACCAGGCTCGGAATCGCCTTGGCGAAAAAACGCCCCATCATTTCATTCTGCTTGTGTTCTTTCTCCTCGGCACGCTGCAAATACTCCATCGTGGGCCGCAAGCGCCACGCAAGCCATGGGGTGAACAGGAACGCGGCAACCAATGAAAACAACATCGCAACGGAACCCAGGGCGGGAATCGGTTGCATGTACGGACCCATCATTCCGGTCACGAAGCCCATGGGGAGCAGAGCCGCGATCACCGTAAACGTCGCGAGTATGGTGGGATTACCCACCTCTGCAACGGCGTCCACGGTGGTTTCGGTATCGACACCGCGCTTCATCAGCCATCGGCGATAAATGTTTTCCACCACTACGATCGCGTCGTCGACCAGAATACCGATGGCAAAGATCAGCGCGAACAGGCTCACCCGGTCGATCGTGTAGCCCATCAACCAGGCACTGAATATGGTGAACAGGAGCACGACAGGGATTACGATCAGCACGACCAGGGCCGCACGAAGACCAAGGAATATGAACACCAGAACGGTAACGGCCGCGGTAGCGATGAAGAGCTTGAACATCAGCTCGTTCACCTTGGCATTGGCCGTTTCACCGTAGTTCCGAGTCACCGAAACCTCGACGTTATCGGGAATCACCTGACCCTTCAGGAGCTCCAACCGCTCCAGAATCCCGTTGGCAACCGCGACACCGTTCGATCCCTCTTTCTTCGCGATTGCGATCGTGACCGCCGCGGCACCCTCCGGAGCCGCATCCGCCCGTCCACCGGCAACCCCGGTGTAGTAGCGGACGAACCGTTCCACGGGTCCGGGACCATAAATCACTTCGGCAACGTCGCGGACGTATACCGGACGGCCATCGTCGACGGTGATCAGAAGGCGCCCGATATCCTCCGCATCGCGCAAAAATGACCCCGTGTAGACTGGAGTGTGGTTCGGCCCGATCTCGATCGTCCCAGCGCTAAGCTCCGAATTGGCTCCCTGAACCGCCTGCGCGATCTGCTGCATGGTCACGTTGTGGCCGGCCAGTCGCTCGGGCAGGACCTCGACTCGAACCATCTCCTCACGGCCGCTGACGACGAAGCTCTGGCTGGTGTTGGGCACTTCGTTCAGATATTGCAGGGAATCCAGCGCGATCTGCCGCAGCATCGCGTCGTCGACCTCATGCGACCAGAGGGTAAGGGTAACCGTCGGGACGTCATCCACTCCCTTGGGCTTCACCATCGGTTCCGATACGCCCGGTGCCATCAGGTCCCGGTTCGACATGAGCTTGTCATGCACCTTGACGATGGAAGATTCCATCTCTTCGCCAACGTCGAACTGCACCGTGACCATCGCCTGACCACGATGAGACACACTGTAAACGTTGTCGACGCCGGATATCTCGCTCATCAGGCGCTCGAGCGGTCGTGCGACGAGACTGGCTACCTGCTCCGACGGGACTCCCGGATATTGAACGAAGATATCCACCATCGGAACCGAGATCTGTGGATCCTCCTGGCGGGGTGTGATGATCAGACCCAGGATACCGATCGCCAGCGTGGCCAGCAGAAGCAAAGGGGACAAAGGCGAGTGGATGAAGGTCTGCGCCATTTTCCCGGCCAGCCCAAGATCCTTTGCAGGGGCGTGATCGCCGGCGGCATGCTGATTATTATGCTCGGACATGGCAGTTTTCAGTCTCTTTTCTTGGTATCCCTGAGCGCACTACCGAGACTTTCGACCTCGGCGCGACCTTGGGTTGAAAACATTACGTGCGGACTTAGCGGAAGCGTGGTCCGGCAGGGCGTGGCGAATAAGTCGTATCCACGCGATCACCGGAACGTATGTTGGCATCCGGGTTATCAAGAATGCGTTCCCCCGCCTCCAACCCGGAGAGTACGGTGACCATGTTGCCCTGGACCGCGCCGAGCCGAACCATGCGCACCCGGGTCGTGCCATCCCCCTCGACAACCGCAACGCGCGGCAACGCACCACCCGGCACGATGGCCGACAGCGGGATACGAACCACCCCCTGGACCGTATCGGAGCCCGGGATGTGCACATCCGCATACATCCCCGGCCCGCCGGGAACACCACGCGGCAGGTCGAACTTGACCGTCACCGTGTGGCGGCGGGGATCGGCGATCGGGAAGATCTGGGCGACACGAGCATCCACCTCTGTCCTGCCCACGTCCAGAGTCACACGAACCATATCCCCTACGGACAGCCGCCCCACCAGCCGCGCGGGGATATCCGCCTCAATGCGCAGGAACTCGACATGGCCGAAGGTCACCAGAGGATGCCCAGGCTGAACCGTATCGCCTTCTTCCACGTGCTTGCGCATGATCAACCCCGAGAACGGAGCGACCGAACGGGTGTCTCGGATCGCCGAATCGATTTCATCCAGACGCGAGCGGGCTTGATGCCAGCGTGAAGTTGCCTGATCGATCCCGATCTGGCGCGAGAACAGATCCGCATGCCGCTCGACCGAGGGATCACCGAGTCCGGCGATGGCCCCCGCCGGCCGTGTGATCAACTGATCGAACATCGAGGGGATCCCCATCCCCGGCATCTGGCCGATGTCCCGGCTTCGGGGAGCCGCAATTTCACGACCATACTGCATCTGGGCTTCGCGCAACGCGGCTTCCGCCGAACGCAGGTCGGCAATCGCTGCCTGGCGCTGCGCGGCCAGACGCTCGTCGCTGATCGCGACCAGGACCTCTTCACGATCGAAATAGTCCCCTTCGGCACCGGCCACCAGTGTGACCCGACCACCAATCTGCGCGGTCAATGTCACCTCGCGGAACGGAACCACCGTGCCACTGATGGTCTGATCGCCAGCGGTCGCGGCCTCCACCGTGATGACCCTGCCGAACTGGGCCGACACGGTACCGGCAAATATCAGGACTGCTGCAGACACGGCAGCCAGGAATACTCTGGTTGGAGTCATGGTCATCTTCATGTCGTAGATTCAAAGTGTAGGCGCTGACGAATCTGTCCGCAGACTGAACAACACCCCCGCGCAGGCATCCGACCCGAAACCCCGTCTTTTTACCACAACGCGTGGCCCAAGTGTGTTCCCTGAGCGGCGAACCAGGGATACCCGCAGCCCAGCCAGGGAACGCGAATTCCACCACTGGCGTCCGACCCATCGCAGGTGCGGACGTTCACGTGGGCCGGTCTGGTCGCATCGCCTCTAGCCGCGGCAGAGCTTCGCATACCAGTTCCAACAAGGACCAGGGGGAGCACCCCGAAAACCGCTGCGGCAGTCATCTGGAAGCGTTGCAATGGCACTGGCATACTGCGACGCACTCAAGCCAGAATCCTGGTTGATGCACACCGACGCACTCGTCGCACTGATCGATGGCCTCATTCAGCGGAACCATGGCGGGATCCTGATGATTGATGATCGAAACCGCATTGTCACACACAATGCAGCGCTTGTTGAACTGTTCGAGCAACCCACGGGCGGCCGGTTCGATTCGGCCCTGCGCCTGTGCCCGCCCCCCACCTGCGGCGGTTGCGTGACGGGGCTGCCACCGTCAGCCAGCAGGACATTAAGGGGGGTGCATACCGGCGAGCGTCAACTTCGCGGCCAGCCTCGATTTCCGGGAGCCAACAGTGCCCGCGCCAATCATCAGCAGCACGTGCGACGCTCGTGGCGCATTGGGGAAAGCGTTCGCTGGCGGACGGAAGACAGGGGACAGCCTGATCGCGCCAACTGCCACGTTGTCGCATGATGCAGGAGCGCACAAAGACATGAAGCACCCCATCGGGCGCATCGCCGAAGCTCTCGAGCGCGCCTTTCCACCATTCGGCACCAGCCCGAAGGGAAACCATCTGGCCTGGGCCTTCGATGCCGACCGCGGTTTCCGCCCGATCGAACGCATGCAACTGCCCGCACTAGCTGATCTGTTGCACCGCGACCGCCAGAAGGCTCTCGCGGAACGAAACACGCGACAGTTCGTCAACTGCCTGCCTGCGAACCATATGCTGCTCTGGGGTGCACGAGGTACCGGAAAATCTTCCCTTATCCGTGCTCTGTTGCACCAGTTCGGCGGTTCCGGCCTGCGTCTGGTTGAAGTCGACAATCGTGGCCTTGATCGCCTGCCCGAGTTGGTGGAGCCGCTGGCGAAACGGAAAAAACGCTTCGTGATCTTCGCCGATGACCTCGCCTTTGACGCCAACGACTCCGGGTACCGGGCGCTCAAGGCGCTACTTGACGGGCGTCTCGGTGGTTTGCCCGAAAACGTGCTGCTGTACGCGACATCCAATCGTCGGCACCTGGTTCCCGAGCCACGACACGAAAACGATCCTGACCCCAACCCGGAACTGCATCCGCACGAGGCCAGTGAGGAACGGATCTCGCTCTCGGAACGCTTCGGCCTCTGGCTTGCCTTCCACCCGTTGTCGCAGGATCAGTACCTGGACGTCGTCAGTCACCACCTGGCTCGCCTCGGCACCACCGTGCCGATCGCGGAGCGCGAAAGCCTGGCGGTGGAAGCAGTGCGTTTCGCAACCCTTCGCGGCTCCCGAAGCGCACGCGTCGCCAGTCAGTTTGCCGCCGACCATGCGGGGCGCACACTCCTGCAAGGAGCCCGCATGCAAGCCCGGTGACAAGACCGGGACCTCCAGGCCCACGGGGACCTGGACCCGGCTGTGGATCAGGACATGTTTTCGTGTATCGCGCGTGTAACCGCATCGAGTTCCGCCGGCACCTTGATCGGCGTCCGGCTGGCCTGCGCGATCGCGGTGTCGGGATCCTTCAGCCCGTGCCCGGTCAGCGTACATACGACGCTGGACCCATCCGGAATCTTGCCCGCACGGATGTCGCGCAAAACCCCGGCGACAGACGCCGCCGACGCGGGCTCGCAGAACACCCCTTCCTTCTCCGCCAGCAACTTCTGGGCGGCCAGGATCTCGTCGTCGGTGCACTCGTCAAACCAGCCGCCGGACTCCTCGCGCACACACCAGGCGACATCCCAGGACTGCGGATGGCCGATCCGGATCGCGGTGGCGACGGTGTCGGGATTATCCACCATCGCACCGCGCATGAACGGTGCGCTGCCGCTAGCCTGGTAGCCAATCATCTTCGGCCGCTGGCCAGCAACACCACCGCCAGCGAAACGGCAATGGCCGCTGCAGAAGGTACAGGCGCCGGTAACGTGATCACCCGAGCTCGCGGCAAGCTCCGAGTAGCCGATCCAGTGCGCAGTGATATTGCCCGCGTTGCCCACCGGCAGGCAGTGGAAATCAGGCGCCCGCCCGAGCTCCTCGACGATCTCGAAGGCGGCCGTCTTCTGGCCCTGAAGCCGGAACGGGTTGACCGAGTTGACCAGCGTCACCGGAGCAGCACTGGCAACCTCCTTGACCAGACGCATGCCGTCGTCGAAGTTACCCTCGATCTGAATCACCACCGAGCCGTGCATCATCGCCTGAGCCAGCTTGCCCATCGCGATCTTGCCGTCCGGAATGACCACGAACGCGGTTATACCCGCACGTGCCGCATACGCGGCAGCCGCGGCCGATGTGTTGCCCGTCGAGGCACAGATGATCGCCCTGGAGCCCTCCTCGACAGCCTTGGTCACCGCCATCGTCATGCCTCGGTCCTTGAATGAACCGGTGGGGTTCAGGCCCTCGAACTTGACGTAGAGTTCGACATCACGCGAAAGCGCGCGCGGGATATTGTTCAGGCGGATCAGCGGCGTATTGCCCTCACCCAGCGAGATGATCCTGGTGTCGTCGTGAACCGGAAGGCGGTCCCGGTAACGGTCGATGAGGCCGGTATAGCGATGTCCGAAAGCCATGGTGAGTCTTCCATTGGGAGAGGCGGATTGGAGTCAGCGGGCCAGGGATTCCATGCGGATCCGGGTCACCGGCGAACTCAGGTGGGAAAGCGCTTCGATCTCGTCGATGGCGCGTTGCATATCGCCCTCGCGGACCTGGTGGGTCAGGATGATGATCGTGGCCTCGCCACGCTCGGGATCCGGTTCACGCTGCAGGATCGCCTCGATGCTGATGCTGTGCGCGCCGAGT
>SLHN01000079.1 GCA_007136145.1 Thioalkalivibrio sp. | reverse complement strand
GGTAAGCTGCAGGCGAAAATCGGGAGCCACCAGACCGTGCTCGTCGATGGCCATGCCGACGATGGGACCTTGACTGCGCGCTCCGCTGCCGATGCCCCGGAGATCGATGGCGTGGTATTCGTCGAGGGTGCCGAGGCCGCACCCGGTGACTTTCTGACCGTGGAGGTGACGGACGCGACGGAACATGATCTTTTTGCCCGGGTGGTCCGCAACGGCGCGGGTACCCTGTAATTCCTGGTGATTACCGCCTCCGTCGAGTGTCTCGCGTAGCATCCGGAATACGTACCTGATCGGGAGTCGCGATGAAAATCGAACGGATCGACGATAACCACTTCCGCCTGAGCATCGACCTCAAACAGGGCCAGAAGCTGTCCAAGGCCATAAATGCCAAGGCACGGGAAATGCGCAATGCGGCGCTGGCGTTGTCTTCTGTGTTGGGCGCGGCGTATGCGGAGGCCAACAACGATTTCCGGCAGCCGCCCCATGCCTTCGATGAACACGCGCCGAAGCAGCCGAGTATCGAGGACTGAAACCATGGGGAGAATCAATCCATGAACCTGGAAAACATTGCCGACAAGCAGGCCCACCTGCGGTTGGACGATTTCGAGGCGTCGGACTTGCTTACAAGCCTCAAACAACACGAGGAGCATCTTGGCGAACTCGGTGCCGAGCTGATCGCCGTGCTCGAGTCGCAAGGCGTTCGGGTCCTCGAGATTGATGATCAGCCGCGTACCGAGTATCTGCCACCCCGCGACCTGCACCGGACCTGATCGCTCGTTACGGCCTCCCGCTGGCCTGGACCCGACCGGCGCATCTACCGCGAACTCCCATCACGCAGGGTGCCGCGAGGCGCAGTCGAAGCGCGCCGATGCCACGCTGGCGTTGCCCTTCATGCGCTCGGGCCTCGAGCGGTGCAATTCGCTGCGCTCATTGACACCCTGCGTCTTTCGTTGTCTGGGGTGAGGAGCAGGTGTGGCCAGTGATTGCCGATCAGGTGCGGGTATGACGGTTGGGAGTGCTGTCTGCGCATCAGCTTCTTTTGCCAGCCTTCTTCGGGCAGGGCGCCTGTACTGGTTCCGGAAGGACATTCCAGATGTGCTCGGCATATTCGCGCACGGTCCGGTCGATCGAGAAGTAGCTCATCCGGCCCACGTTGAGCAGTGCCGCCTCGGCCCATGCTTCGGTGTCGGCGTACATGCGGTCGGCTTCAGCGCTTGATTCGCTGTACGCCGCGTAATCGGCAAGGACAAAGAAAGGATCTTCCTCAAGCAGGTAATCGGCCATGCGCGCGTGCAGCGCTCTGCCGCCATTGGCGAAGAAGCCGGTCCGCAGGGCGTCGATGATCGCACGCAGCCGGGGATGGGAATCCAGGTGTGTACTGGGAGGGATATGGCGCGCGCGGTGGGCGCTGACTTCATCGGCCGTCATCCCGAAGATGAAGATGTTCTCCGCGCCGACCGCATCGCGGATCTCGATGTTCGCACCGTCCAGCGTGCCGATGGTGAGCGCTCCGTTCAGCGCCAGTTTCATGTTGCCGGTGCCCGAGGCCTCGAAGCCGGCCGTGGAGATCTGTTGCGACAGGTCGGCCGCGGGAATGATGATGCTGGCCGCGCTGACTTCGTAATTCGGGAAGAACACGCATTTCAGGCGATCCCCGACCGCGGGATCATTGTTGATGATGTCGGCCACCTCGTTGATAACCTCGATGATGTCCTTCGCGCGCTGGTATCCCGGTGCCGCCTTGCCGGCGAACAGCACCACTCTCGGCAGCACGTCCTCGCCATCACGGATGCGCTGATACAATTCGATCACGTGGAGCAGTTTCAGCAGTTGTCGCTTGTACTCGTGGATGCGCTTGATCTGCACGTCGTACATCACTTCGGGGCTGATCACGATTCCGGTACGCTTCCTGACCAGCGCGGCCAGACGTTCCTTGTTGCCGCGCTTGATCGCGCGGAATTCCTCCCGGGTGGTCTCGTCGGAAGCGTAGGGCGTGAACTGCTTCAGGCGGTCGAGATCGAATTTCCAGTCGCCACCGATCCGGGACTCGATCAGCCCGGTGAGGCCGGGGTTCGCCTGAATCAGCCACAGGCGTGGCGTGACCCCGTTGGTCACATTGATGAACCGCTCCGGCGATACCCGGTTGAAGTCAGCGAAGAGCGTCTGTTTCAGCAGGTTCGTATGCAGTGCGGCAACCCCATTGACCTTGTGCGAGCCCACCACGGCGAGGTGGGCCATGCGCACGCGCCGCCCGTGGTCCTCGTCGATGATCGACAGTCTCCGAAGCAGTTCGTGGTCGCCCGGAAAGCGATGTCGAACCTCTTCGAGAAATTCATGGTTGATCCGGTAAATGATCAGCATGTGCCGTGGCAGCACACGCTCCATCAGCGCGACCGGCCAGGTTTCCAGTGCTTCCGGCATCAACGTGTGGTTGGTGTAGGAAAAGACCTTGCGCGTGATCCCCCAGGCGTCGTTCCAGGGAACCCGGTGCTGATCCACCAGCAAGCGCATGAACTCAGCCACGGCGATCGCCGGATGGGTATCGTTCAACTGGATCGCCGCGGTCTCGGGTAGCTTCTCGAGCGGATAACCCAGTTGCGTGTTGCGGTCGATGATGTCCTGCAGCGACGCGGAAACGAAGAAATACTCCTGCTTCAGGCGCAGTTCCCGGCCGATTGCGGTTGCGTCATTGGGGTAGAGCACCATCGAAATGGTTTCCGACTCGTTCTTGTCGGCGACGGCGCGGATGTAATCGCCTTCATTGAAATAGCGAAGGTCGAAATCGCGGGTGGCCTTTGCGGCCCAGAGGCGCAGATTGTTCACATTGCGCCGCTCGTACCCGGCGGTTGGGTAGTCATAGGCCATCGCCAGGACTTCCTCGCCGTCTTCCCAGGTGAAACAGTTTTCGCCGGAGGCCTCGTGATGTTCGACCACGTAACCGTGAAAGCGCACCGGGAAGACCTTTTCCGGGCGCGGGAACTCCCACGGGTTGCCGAAGCGTAGCCAGTTGTCCGGGTGCTCGACCTGGCGGAAATGTTCGATGTGCTGCTGGAACATGCCGTACTCGTAGCGGATACCATAGCCGTAGCCCGGATAACCCTGTGTCGCCATGGACTCGAGGATACAGGCGGCGAGACGACCCAGACCGCCATTGCCCAGCGCGGCGTCCTCCTCGAGCCGGGCAATTTCCCGGAAGTCGACGCCCAGCTCGCGCAACGCTTCCTGCGTTGCCTCCAGGATACCCATGTTGCGCAGGTTGGCCTCGAGCATGCGCCCGATCAGGTACTCCATCGACAGGTAGTAGACGCGTTTCACATCCTCCTCGGCGAACTGCCGACGTGTGACCACGCGGCGTTCGATGATCCGCTCACGGATTGCGAAAGAGACCGCGTGCAGCCAATCCCTTGGTGTCGCCAGATCGGGGTCCTTCCCGACTTCGCGCACCATCGCATCGCGAATCGCCTGCCGGAGACTGGCGCTGTCGCAGGCCAGCGGTGACAGTTGATGACGCGGGTTGGCTTCATCGGTGCGAGTGGACATCGCGTTGCCCTCCTGGGCGGGTTCTTGGGAGGCCGGCGAACGGCAGCCCGTTGGTGGTCAGCGTCGTTGAAGCGCGCGGTGGCCAATATCAGAGCGGAAGTATATACCTGTAAACTGGATCTTTTGCGAGGCCCGGTAGGCGCTTTCCCGCGCGGTCTCGAAATCGTTGCCCAGACCGACCACGCACAGGACCCGTCCGCCGTCGGTAACGACGCCACCGTCGTCGAGCCGGCGGGTACCGGCGTGAAACACCCGCGCGGTGGGGTTGTTGACCGTTTCCAACCCGCTGATCAGGTCGCCCTTGCGATACTCCATCGGATAGCCGCCGGCGGCCAGAACCACGCCCAGAGCGATGCGCGGGTCCCATTCGACCGAGACCTTGTCCAGGTGTCCGTCAATGGCCGCTTCGATCAGGTTCGCCAGATCGGTTCGCAGGCGCATCAGGATCGGCTGGGTCTCCGGATCGCCGAAGCGGCAGTTGAATTCCAGTACCTTCGGGTTGCCCAGCCTGTCGACCATGACACCCGCGTAGAGGAAGCCGGTGTAACGTTCGCCCTCGGAAGCCATGCCCGCCAGGGTCGGGGCGATCACTTCCTTCATGATGCGTTGGTGCATTTCAGGGGTAACCACCGGCGCCGGGGAATAGGCGCCCATCCCGCCGGTGTTCGGACCCTTGTCGCCGTCATCACGCGCCTTGTGATCCTGGGAACTGGCCAGCGGAAGGATGTGTTCGCCGTCGATCATGCAGATGAAGCTGGCCTCCTCGCCGGTCAGAAACTCCTCGATGACCACCCGGTGGCCAGCGCTGCCAAAGGCGTTTCCGGCCAGCATGTCATGCACCGCGGCCAGGGCCTCGTCTTCAGTCTGCGCGAGGATCACGCCCTTGCCGGCGGCCAGGCCATCGGCCTTGACCACGATCGGCGCACCTTGCGCGCGGATGAAGGTCTCGGCCGCGGCAATTTCCGTGAAACTGCCGTAGGCGGCGGTGGGAATACCGTGGCGGTGCATGAAGTCCTTGGCGAAGGCCTTGGACCCCTCCAGTTGCGCGGCTTGTGCGGTGGGCCCGAAAATCCGTTGCCCGGCCGCGCGGAAGGTATCGACGATGCCCGCGACCAGTGGTGCCTCGGGCCCGACAATGGTGAAGGCCACGTTTTCGCGGCGTGCCAGCGCAAGCAGACCTTCGACGTCGGTCGCGTCGATGTCTGCGTTTTCGCACTTTTCCTCGGTGGCGGTACCGGCATTGCCGGGTGCCACCAGTACCCGCTGTATGCGCGGTGACTGCGCCAGTTTCCACGCCAGCGCATGTTCGCGGCCCCCGCCGCCTACCACCAGAACGTTCATCTCATATCTCCCTGCAAGCAGGATTTAGCGCGAAAGAACCCACGTAGGGTGCCGTGAGGCGCAGCCGAACCGCACCGATACCACGCCGGCCGTGGCCCCAGGCTCCCGGGTCTCGAACGGTGCAATTCGCTGCGCTCATTGACACCCTACGCTTGGACCTTTGATGCTTCGGGGTGGCCGCCGGTGCCATGACAGATATTGTGAAAGTCTCGATCATGTCCGAGCCGCCGCGGGAGCGTGCCTTGCACGCGAACGCACCGTAGGCCCCCCCCTCTGCCGCCAGTGGCCAACCCACCGCCGTTTCGTGAGCGAGACTCGCTCCTACGGGGTGGATTCCAGCGTGGCGGGACGCCCCAAGCGCCAATGCGCCCCCAGGCGCCCAGCCTGCTGGCCGATTGTCTTGCCCCTTCGTCCAGCGGGTCCGTGGCTCGCCACGTCAATGGCGGAAATGGCGCATGCCGGTGAACAGCATGGCAATACCGTGTTCGTTCGCTGCGGCGATCACCTCCTGGTCGCGCATTGAACCGCCCGGCTGGATCACGGCTGTGATGCCAGCCTTGGCAGCGGCATCAATGCCGTCCCGGAACGGGAAAAAGGCATCGGACGCCATTACGCTGCCGGGCACGCGAAGGCCTTCGTCGGCAGCCTTGATTCCGGCAATCCTGGCCGAGTAGACCCGGCTCATCTGTCCCGCGCCGACCCCGATGGTCTGCTCGTCGCGGACATAGACGATGGCGTTCGACTTCACGAACTTGGCCACCTGCCAGGCGAACCGCAGGTCGCGGCGTTCATGCTCGGTGGGTTCGCGATCCGTCACGCAACGCAGGTCGACCTGCGCCAGGCTGCCGGAGTCGATGTCCTGAGCGAGCAGGCCACCGCCAATGCGCTTGAAATCCAGTCCGGGGCTTACCGTCGCCGGGGGGATTTCGAGAACCCGGACGTTGCCCTTGGCATCCGTTGCACGCAAGGCGGCGGGAGTGACTTCCGGGGCAATGATCACCTCGACGAATTGGCGGCTGACAATCGCCTGTGCGGTGTCGCCGTCCAGTGGCCGATTGAAAGCGATGATTCCACCGAAGGCCGAAGTCGGATCGGTCTGGAAGGCGCGCTCGTACGCTACCAGCGGATTCTGTGCAACGGCAACACCGCAGGGGTTGGCGTGCTTGACGATCACGCAGGCGGGTTCCTCGAACTGGCGTACGCAATCCCAGGCGGCATCGGCGTCACCCAGGTTGTTGTAGCTAAGGGCGCTGCCCTGAAGCTGGCGAAAACTGGCAAGGCTACCGGGCGCCGGCCGGGTCTCGCGGTAGAACGCAGCCGCCTGATGCGGATTTTCGCCGTAGCGCAGATTCGCGACCTTGTCGTAGCAAAGGTTCAATTGGCCCGGGAAACGAGCAGGCTGACCGGAATCATCCAGCGCCGATAGATAGTTGCTTATCGCGGCGTCGTATCGGGCCACGTGGTCAAAGGCCATTACCGCGAAGCGGAACCGCAGTGACGAGGGCGTGCCCTGGTGCGTGCGCAGAGCATCGATGAGTTCGACGTACTGGGAAGGTTCCGTTGCCACGGTGACGTCGCGGTGGTTCTTGGCCGCGGCGCGCAGCATCGCCGGACCGCCGATGTCGATGTTCTCGATCGCCTCATCCAGCGTGCAGTCCGGGCGTGCGATCGTGGCTTCGAAGGGGTACAGGTTCACGACCAGAAGGTCGATCGGAGCGATGCCCTGGTCAGCCATCACTGCGTCATCCACACCGCGTCGGCCAAGAAGTCCACCGTGAATGCGTGGGTGCAGGGTCTTGACCCTGCCGTCCATGATTTCGGGAAAGCCGGTGTATTGCGCGACCTCGGTCACCGGCAGGCCGTGTTCGGCGAGAAGCCGGGCGGTGCCCCCGGTGGACAGGAGTTCGACGCCCTCGGCGTGCAAAGCCTTGGCGAGTTCGACCAGGCCAGTCTTTTCCGACACCGACAGCAGGGCTCGGCGGATGGAACGTACATCGGACATCAGTGGGCCTCGCAATCGTAAAGGTTCGAATTATAACGGACTATGGATCCCAGGTGTCCTACCGGTTCGCGAAGATCCGCCTGCTCGTCAAGAGCACTTGGTCGCTGGTGTGGACCATGCGAACCGTGAGGCTCCTGAGCGAAGTGCTGATTTATGCACTCGTCATTGCGAGCGAAGCGCGGCAATCCATAAGGCGTTGATTTGAGGCGCACCGTTTGGATTGCTCGCTGCGCTAGCCCTTCGGCTTCTCAATGCGCGAAGCGGCTTCGATGTCCTGTCAGAAATCTGTAATTTCCCACCCAAAACCGAGAAATGTCGTTGCCTGTCGATGCTATTCCCCACTTTTTACCGAAAACGGGGGTTGAAGTCATCGCGACGATGCTTCAGAGTAGAAAGCATCCACGGTATGTGCGACCGCCAAAGGCGGTTCCCCGTGTGTTTCGAGGGCCCGGCATCGCTCGATAGCATTATTCCACAGCCGGCCCCGCCGCCCGATCAGGGCCAATCAGTTCATGCGACCGTGAGGGTCGTTTGCGCGCTTCGCCGAATTTGCCGGAAAGCGCTGCTCGCGAAGCGAGCAACAGCGGAACCGTGTTGCCTATTTCAATCGGGTGGGTGACTCGTTTCGCTGTCACGTCAGCTCGGACGCCGGAAGTGACCATTCGAGGAGTATGCCCGGTATTCGGGATGAGACTTATGCCGCGTGGCCGTTGTCAGGGCGCGCTGTCCACCATTGCCAATGAGGAACGCCATGTCAGCCAACCTGAAACAGGACTTCGGAGACGCGCCGATCGAACGCCGCGATACCGACAATTATCAAGCCGAATACGTCAAGTCCTTCGTCGACAAGTGGGACGAGTTGATCGATTGGGAGAGCCGCGCACGCAGCGAGGGTGATTTTTTCATCCAGGTGCTCAAGGATCGCGGTGCACGTCGCGTTCTCGATGTCGCCGCCGGCACGGGTTTTCATTCGGTCCAGTTGATGGAGGCCGGCTTCGATGTCGTTACCGCCGATGGCAGTCCCGAGATGCTGGCCAAGGCGTTCGAAAACGGCCGCAAGCGTGGTCATATCCTGCGCACTTCTCAAGCCGACTGGCGCTGGCTGAACCGGGACATCTATGGTCGCTACGATGCCGTGGTGTGTCTGGGTAACTCTTTTACCCATCTGTTCAAGGAAAACGATCGCCGCAAGGCACTGGCCGAGTTCTACTCCGCGTTGAACCACGATGGCGTATTGATTCTGGACCAGCGTAACTACGATGCAATCCTCGATCACGGTTATTCCAGTACCCATACCTACTACTACTGCGGCGACAACGTCTCGGTGGCGCCGGAGCACGTCGATGAGGGGCTGGCACGCTTCCAGTACTCCTTTCCGGACAAGTCAACCTACCATCTGAACATGTTTCCGCTCCGCAAGGCCTACGTTCGCCGACTGATGCGCGAGGTGGGGTTTCAGACCATCGAGACTTTCGGTGACTTCAAGGAGACCTACCACGAGAGCGAGCCTGACTTCTTCATTCATGTCGCCGACAAGAAATACGTAGAGGAGGTGTCCTGATGCCTGTTGACTATTCCAGCCCGGTTGCCACCGCGCGCGATTATTACAACAGCCCCGATGCTGATCATTTCTATCACAGCATCTGGGGTGGAGAGGATATTCACATCGGCCTGTATGAACATGATCGGGAACCGATTGTCGATGCCAGCCGGCGCACGGTCGCGCACATGGCGGATCTTCTCGGTGAACCCAAGGCCGAATGGCGCGTTCTCGATATGGGCGCGGGCTATGGCGGTTCGGCCCGCTATCTGGCCGAGAATCACGGGTGTCACGTCACCGCGCTGAACCTCAGCGAGGTCGAGAACGAGCGCAACCGATCGATCAATGTGGCGCGTAAACTGGACACGCTGATCGAAGTCGTAGACGGCAGCTTCGAGAGCGTTCCGTTCCCCGACGAGCATTATGATGTTGTCTGGTCCCAGGACGCCTTCCTGCACAGTGGCGAGCGCGAGAAGGTTTTGCGGGAGGCGGTGCGGGTCTTGAAGCCGGGCGGGGTGTTGATCTTTACCGATCCGATGGCGCACGACGATTGCCCCGAAGGGGTGCTCGATCCGATCCTGGAGCGAATTCACCTGGACAGCCTGGGCTCGCCCGGCTTCTACCAGGAATCCGCGGCCGATCTCGGTCTCGAGCCTATCGCCTTCGAGGATCATACCCATCAGTTGCCGCGCCATTATGGGCGCGTACGTGAGGAGCTCGAGGCGCGGGAACCCGATCTCGCGGGTTCCATTTCGCCCGAGTACATCACGCGGATGAAAAAAGGCCTCGGACATTGGGTCGATGGCGGGCAGGCCGGGCACCTTGCCTGGGGTATCTTCCGTTTCCGCAAGCCGGCAGCCTGAACGCTACACCGATACCGGTGACCGGTAACGTCAAGAGGCATGGGGGCGGATGCCCGGGTGCTCTTGCTGACGGATCGCCGAGCGTCGGGAACAGTCCGATTTCACTCGCGGGAGACCGCCGGGGTCGGCGAGGGGCTCGGTTCCAAACCTCGAATCCCGTGCCAAAGAAATGTCATTCCGCCGCCTGCGAAGCCGCAGCGGCCTTTTTCCTGAATCAAGCAGAGGAGTATGTATCTCCATGAGCAAGCGTTATCTGTTTACTTCCGAGTCCGTATCCGAAGGCCACCCGGACAAGATGTGCGACCAGGTGTCCGACGCGATTCTGGACGCCTACCTGGCCGAGGATCCCAAGGCCCGTGTCGCGGCCGAAACCTTTACGACCACTGGTCTGGTGTTGGTCGGCGGCGAAGTGAAGTCCAGCGCCCGGATCGAGATCGAGGACATCGTCCGTGACGTGGTCAAGGAGATTGGTTACGACAGCTCCGACAAGGGTTTCGATTTCAAGACGTGTTCGGTTGCGGTGACCCTCGGCAAGCAGTCGGCGGACATCAATCAGGGCGTCGATCGCCAGCGGCCCGAGGAGCAGGGCGCGGGCGACCAGGGACTCATGTTCGGCTACGCCTGCAACGAGACCGACGTGCTGATGCCGGCGCCAATCCATTTTGCCCACCGTCTGGTTCGGCGCCAGGCCGAGGTGCGCAAGAACGGCACGCTGCCATGGTTGCGCCCCGATGCCAAGAGCCAGATCAGTTTCCGCTACGAGAATAACCGTGCGGTGGCCGCCGACGCCGTGGTGCTGTCTACGCAGCACGCGCCGGAGATCGAGCAGAAGGCGTTGGTCGAGGCGGTGATGGAAGAAATCATCAAACCGGTACTGGGGCAGGAATGGTTGCACAAGGACACCCGCTTCCACATCAACCCGACCGGGCGTTTCGTCACTGGTGGGCCGATGGGCGACTGTGGGTTGACCGGGCGCAAGATCATCGTCGATACCTATGGTGGCATGGCGCGCCATGGTGGCGGGGCTTTCTCCGGCAAGGATCCTTCCAAGGTCGATCGCTCGGCGGCTTATGCCTGCCGCTACGTGGCCAAGAATATCGTTGCCGCGGGTCTGGCGGATCGCTGCGAGGTCCAGGTTTCCTATGCCATCGGGGTCGCCGAGCCGACATCGATCGCGGTCGAGACCTTCGGTACCGGCAAGGTGGACGAGAGCCAGCTCACGGCACTGGTGCGCAAGCATTTCGATCTGCGCCCGTACGGAATCCTCAAAATGCTCGATCTGGAGCGTCCGATCTACAGGCCCACCGCTGCCTACGGTCATTTCGGCCGTGAGGATATCGACCTGACCTGGGAGCGCACCGACAAGGCTGCCGCCCTGGCCGACGATGCCGGCATGAGCCCGCGTAAGGCCTCGGCCTGACAGTCATGGACTCGCCCCCGCGGGGGCCCCTGGCACCGCTGACAATGAACGACGTAGGGTGACAATGAGCGCAGCGAATTGCACCGCTCGAAGCCCGGAAGCCTGTAGGCCACGGCCGGCGTGGTATCGGTGCGGTTCGGCTTCGCCTCACGGCTCCCTACGCAGGTGCTTTCACGTTAACCGCGATGGTTACCGGCCATTACGGGGCCAGTCGTTGCCAGGCGCCCTTCGTTCGACCCTCCACCGGCTGGAAGCGGGTCTTGTACGCCATCTTTTCGGAGTCCGGGATCCAGTAGCCCAGATAGAGGTGGGGCAGTCCCTGACGCCGGGCCTCGTGGATCTGATGCAGGATCGCGAGCGTTCCAAGGCTGCGTTGGGGCATGCCGGGATCGAAGAAGGTGTACATCGCTGACAGTGCCTGAGGCGTATGGTCGGTGACAGCGACAGCCAGCAGCCTTGGACCGAGTCGGAACTCCATCAGGAATACCCCGCAATGGCGGTGGCTCAGCATGCCGACGTAGTCCAGGCGTGTGATGTGTTCCATGCCGCCGCCTGGATGGCGGGCGGCGAGGTAACGGTGCAGCAGATCCATGTGTTCCCCGAGGTCCGGGTCCGCGACGATCGTCACCGAGATGTCATCGTTTCGTTTCCGGCACCGCCGCTGGGTGCGATTGGGACGGAAGGCATCCACCGGGATACGGACAGGCACGCAGGCGCGGCAGGTGGGGCACTGATGGCGGTAAACGAACTGACCGCTGCGCCGGAAGCCTTCGGCCAGCAGGCGTCCGTAAAGGTGGTCGTCCAGATTCACGGACGGGTCCACCAGGACCGTCTGCATGTCCTGTCCTTTAAGGTAGGGGCAGTGCTGAGTTGCCGTGATGTACCAGGTAACGGGGTTGTCGCGCATGGTTCTATCGTGACAGTTCCGGGCGCCAACGGAAAAGTGGTCGCTGGGAGTCGCGTGTAAAACAGACCTCCGGGCCAGAATACGCCCGCCACTTGAAGCACCTGAAAGCCCAAGGCCTTGACGATACGTTTCGGGGCTTATGATATTTTCCGCAATCATCGACAAAGGTTTGGTTGTAATGACATCGAGAAACGAGTTGATCACGCAGGCCATCGCCGACCGCATCCTTATTCTGGATGGTGGCATGGGTACCCTGATCCAGGCCTACCAATTGGAAGAGGGCGACTACCGGGGCGAGCGCTTCGCCGACTGGAAAAGCGACCTCAAGGGCAATAACGACCTGCTGGTACTGACCCGGCCGGATGTGATCGAGGCAATCCACAACGATTACCTCGAGGCCGGCGCCGACATCATCGAGACCAACACCTTCAACGGCACCCGTATCGCGATGGCGGACTACGCGATGGAGGAACTGGTGCCGGAACTGAACCGCGAGGCCGCTCGTCTGGCCCGCCGCGTTGCCGACGCCTGGACCGAAAAGAACCCGGAGCGCCCGCGCTTCGTTGCCGGGGTGTTGGGGCCGACCAACCGCACGGCCAGCATTTCGCCCGACGTGAACGACCCCGGTTATCGCAACGTGGACTTCCGCACCCTGGTGGAGAACTACCGTGAATCCGCGGCCGCGCTGGCCGAGGGCGGCGCCGACCTGCTGTTGATCGAGACGGTGTTCGACACCCTGAACGCAAAGGCGGCGGTATTCGCGGTAGAGACCCTGTTCGACGAAACCGGCATGCGTCTGCCAGTCATGATCTCGGGCACCATCACCGACGCCTCCGGCCGGACTCTTTCCGGGCAGACGACCGAGGCGTTCTGGAACAGCCTGCGCCATGCCAGGCCGCTCTCCATCGGCCTGAACTGCGCGCTGGGCCCAAAGGAACTGCGGCAGTATGTCGAGGAGCTCTCGCGCATCGCCGATACCAATGTCTCGGCGCATCCCAATGCGGGATTGCCGAACGAGTTTGGAGAGTACGACGAGACTCCGGAGCAGATGGCGACGGAGATCGGCGAGTGGGCGGCGTCGGGCTTCCTGAACATCGTCGGTGGTTGCTGTGGCACCACGCCGGAGCACATCCGAGCCATCCGCGAGGCGGTGGAGAAGCACCCGCCGCGCCGGATTCCCGAGATTGCCCCGGCCTGCCGGCTCTCGGGACTGGAGCCGATGAACATCACCGAGGACTCGCTGTTCGTGAACGTCGGTGAGCGTACCAACGTAACCGGCAGCAAGCGCTTCGCGCGCCTGATTCTCGAGGGGGACTACGAGACCGCGCTCGAGGTGGCGAAGGAGCAGGTCGAGAACGGGGCGCAGGTCATCGACGTGAATATGGACGAGGGGATGCTCGACTCCCAGGCCGCGATGCAGCGTTTCCTGAATCTGATCGCGGGTGAGCCTGATATCGCCCGCGTGCCGATCATGATCGATTCCTCGAAATGGGCGATCCTCGAAGCCGGACTGCAGTGCATCCAGGGCCGGGGAGTAGTGAACTCGATCTCCCTGAAGGAAGGCGAGGAGCAATTCATAGAACAGGCCCGCCTGGTGCGCCGCTACGGTGCCGCGGTGATCGTGATGGCCTTCGACGAGAAGGGCCAGGCCGACACGCAGAAGCGCAAGCTCGAGATCTGCGAGCGCGCCTACCGCATTCTGACCGAACAGGTGGGTTTTCCTGCCGAGGACATTATCTTCGACCCGAACATTTTCGCCATCGGGACGGGTATCGAGGAACACAACAGTTACGGTGTCGACTTCATCGAGGCCACGCGCGCGGTCAAGGAGCGCCTACCCGGAGCGCTGATCTCCGGCGGCGTGTCCAACGTGTCGTTTTCCTTCCGGGGCAACAACGCGGTGCGTGAGGCGATCCATGCTGTGTTCCTGTACCACGCGATCCGTGCCGGCATGGACATGGGCATCGTCAACGCCGGGCAGCTCGCGGTCTACGACGACATCGACCCCGAGTTGAAGGAGGCGGTCGAGGACGTGGTCCTGAACCGCCGTGCGGATTCCACCGAGCGCCTGCTGGATCTTGCAGACCGGTATCGCGGCGACGGCGCGGCGGCGAAGAAGGAAGATCTCGAATGGCGCGGCTGGCCGGTGGCCAAGCGCCTCGAGCACTCCCTCGTCAAGGGCATCGATGCTTACGTGGTCGAGGATACCGAGGAAGCGCGCCTGGCATCCGAGCGGCCGATCCATGTGATCGAGGGTCCGTTGATGGACGGCATGAACGTGGTCGGCGACCTGTTCGGCGAGGGCAAGATGTTCCTGCCGCAGGTTGTGAAATCGGCACGCGTGATGAAGAAGGCCGTGGCCCACCTGATCCCTTACATCGAGGCCGAAAAGACCGGCAGCGGCGAGTCCAATGGCCGGATCCTGATGGCCACGGTCAAGGGTGACGTACACGACATTGGCAAGAATATTGTCGGCGTGGTACTTCAGTGCAACAACTTCGAGGTGATCGATCTCGGGGTGATGGTGCCGCCGCAGAAGATCCTCGATACGGCGAGGGAACAGAAGGTCGACGTGATCGGCCTGTCGGGCCTGATCACACCGTCTCTCGAGGAGATGGCGCATCTCGCGTCCGAAATGCAGCGCCAGGGTCTGAGTATCCCGCTGTTGATCGGTGGCGCAACCACGTCGAGGGCGCATACGGCAGTGAAGATCGAACCCAATTACACTGCCGGCCCGGTGGTCTGGGTCAAGGACGCCTCGCGCGCGGTGGGTGTCGCGCAAAGTCTGATCAGCCCGGAACTGAAGGGCCCTTACGCCGAGAAGGTCCGTGCCGAATACGTTGAGCTGCGCGAAAGCCTGGCCGGGCGCAAGAAGCGCATCAACTGGCTCGCCCTGCCACAGGCCCGCGGCAACCGTCCCGAGGTCGACTGGGATACCTACACGCCGACCCGTCCGCGGGTGCTGGAGCCGGACTGGCAGGCCCCCGAGGGTGTCACCCGTCTGCAACCACATGGCCCGGATTCGGTCTTGCTGCGCTTCGACGATTACGACGTCGCCGAGGTTGCGGAATTCATCGACTGGACGCCTTTCTTTCATGCCTGGCAACTGCACGCCGCCTACCCCCGTATCCTCGACGACGAAGTGGTTGGAACCGAGGCACGCAAACTCTTCGAGGATGGCCAGAAGATGTTGCGGCAGATGATCGACGAAGGTTGGGTGCGTCTGCGTGGCGTGGTCGGGCTGTTCCCGGCCAACAGCGTCGACGCCGACGACATCGAGGTATACGGTGACGATTCACGTAGAGACGTGCTGATGCGCCTGCATCATCTGCGCCAGCAGACACAGAAGCGCCGGGGCGCACCGAGCCACTCGCTGGCTGATTTCGTCGCGCCGAAGGAGACCGGCCTGCGCGACTGGATGGGCGCGTTCGCGGTCAGCGCCGGCGGCGAGGTGGATGCCCGGGCCAAGGCCTTCGAGGCCGCGCACGACGACTACCACGCCATCCTGCTCAAGAGCCTGGCGGACCGGCTCGCCGAAGCCTTTGCCGAGGCGATGCATCAGCGGGTACGGCGGGAATTCTGGGGCTACGCGGCGGACGAGAACCTCGACAACGAGGATCTGATCCACGAACGCTACGAGGGGATCCGACCGGCGCCCGGCTACCCAGCGTGCCCGGAGCATACGGAGAAGGGCTTGCTCTGGGATCTGATCGACCCGGTCGAGAACGCTGGAATGACCTTGACCGAGAGCTACGCGATGTTGCCCGTGTCGGCCGTCTCCGGCTGGTACTTCGCGCACCCACAGTCTCGGTACTTCGGTCTGGGCAAGATCAACCGCGACCAGGTTGAAGACTACGCCCGGCGCAAGGGCTGGAGCCTGGCCGAGGCGGAACGCTGGCTTGCGCCGAACCTTGGCTACGATCCGTCGGAGTTCGAGCTGGCTCGGTCGGCATAGGGCTTCACGAACCTGGGCTTATGTTGTCAAGGCGAACCGCAGCCCCTTTCGGCTCGACGGTTCGCCTTACGGCGATGAGCTCGGGTGCATTTGGGGGGGGGCGGCTCGAGATGCCTGTTTCCTGCTGGTGGTAGAGGTCGGCTCGAAGCGAGCACCCTGACCAGGAGAGGGGGGCCGGTTCCGACGCGCTTTCGGGCCATCGGCGAGGAAGTAGAATCTCGGGCTGCAATCTGTGACCTGCCGCAGGTGCCGGCCCGATAATCCGCTCAGGTGTCCGCATGATCGGACAAACAGATTTGGCCTCCGCCTGCCCGTTTCGCCGCATACAGCGCCTCATCGGCATGACGCATCAGGGCGGTAATGTCCCGGCTGTGCACGGGATAAAGGGCAAGGCCGATGCTGCACGAGACCTGCAGCTCCAGCTCGGCGACTTGCAGTGGCGTTTGCGCTGCGTGCACCAATTTATCGGCGACGACACAGGCATCGTGGGTGCTACCGACATCTGTCAGCAAGATCAAGAACTCATCGCCGCCGATACGCCCAATGGTGTCAGCGTCTCGCAGGCATCCACGCAAACGTTTAGCGACAAGCTGCAACACGCGATCACCTATCGCATGACCATAATGGTCGTTGACCGGCTTAAACCGGTCGAGGTCAAGAAACATGACCGCTAACTGACTACCTTTGCGTTCGGCCCCGCGGATTGCCTGGCGCAAGTGCTCGAAGAACAACCTGCGATTGGGCAGGTCGGTGAGGGCATCATAATGTGCTAGATGATAGGTCTGCTCCTCGATTCGCTTGCGTTCGCTGATATCATGGGCAACACCAATCATCCCCACCAGTGACCCGTTGCCGTCGAGCGACGGCGAGGCATTGGTACTGTGCCAGCGCCAACCGCCTTCGTGGTGACGAACCCGATACTCCAGTCCACGCTGCTTGCTCCGGCTTCTAAGTACACGCTGCACAAAGGCTTCACAGCGGGGCAAATCATCGGGGTGCACAAGGGTCGAGAAATGCTTTCCAAGAAAGTCTTCCGGCGCATGGCCGAGGCTTTCGCGCAAATTGGGCGATAGATACTCGAACGCCCCGCTGCGGTCGAGCGTGTAAATCACATCATTGGCATCCTCCACTAGCATGCGGAAACGCTGTTCGCTGGCACATAATTCCATGTTCATCTGATCGCGAGTCATGACGATGACGCCGAGGGCCAGGAGGAGATGAAACAGCATCGCCATCAGAAAGGTCGACGTCTGCAGCAGGGTTGATTCGAACAGTCTGTCCACTTCCGACTCGCCGATTGCAGTCCCAATGAAGCGAGCGCCGAGCAAGATCAAGACCGCCACCAGAGCACCGATCAAGATGTACTGGCCACGGCCAGGTGCCCCCGGCGCGTGACGCACGACGAGAATCAGCATCATGAGGGTCTGTAGCCCGATGATGGCGGCATGGAGCATGACACGCCCCTGAAAATGGTCAACCAGCCACAGCATACCGAGTCCCATCGCCAACACCGGCGACCAGATCAACCAAGGCGAAATCGCGTGGCGGAAGTAATGCGCCAAGGCCTTGAGCACTAGCGCTGAAGTGGTGGCTAACAGGATGTTGGCTACCACGACCGTGAACAGGTCACTAATCGCGCCGCGAACCAGAATCAACCCAAATGCCACAGCCTGAAGCGCCATCGCCAAGCCCCACAGGCGCAAGCCATCGCGTCCAGAACGGTCGGCGAGTATGAACAACGTGATTGCCAGGGCAGCGCTGATCACCGTAGTGACCAAAACCAGAGTAAAAATATCGATAGGTGTGTTCATCTGATCACTCGTGGTTTTCAGGCCGGGCTTACGCCAAATTGAACGCAACCGTTTGGTTTCAAACGACGCCCCATGATGTGTTATGTAGAGTGGAAAAGGAAAAAACCGGTGAAACAGGGCAGCGCGGCACACAAGCGACTCTCGGCAAAGGTTCGCGCCTTCGAGCGCCCAGTGCCTGGATGCCTGCGTGATTGAGCGGGGCATCGACCGCCGTGGCCAGACCCTTTTGGTGCCGGAGATCCATATCTGGGGCTGGTGGACGTTCCTGGTCCACTCGGCGGCATGAACGCTGGGGAATCGGGGTTGCGATCCACCGCGTGTCGGGCCGAAAGCAGTACCTCTTGCAGTGCAACTTCTGGCACACTGAGGATCTGCGATCTTCAGGAGGAAGCCATGTCCGACCCCACCCCCGATTATGACAACCATCCGGCAATGTTCCGGAACCACCCTCTGGGCTACCTGCTGTTACTGTTGCTGATTCTGGTGCCTGTTGTCGGGTTGCTCGTGTTCCGCAGCCAGATCGCCGAACTTGGTGATTTCCCGGCCGCGATGCTGCTCGGGTTCACGGCGCTCGGCTTTCTCATCTTTCTATACTGGTTCGTGAAAACGCGTGCGACGCGTCTGCGGATCACCGGGGATCAGGTTCATCTCGAGGAAGGCTTGCTCAGCAAGCATCACGTCGACCTGCATGTCAGCCAGATTCGCGCCGTGCGGGTCTACCAGGGCTTTCTCGACCGGGTATTTCGGGTCGGACGCGTCGAGGTTTTCACGACCGGAGACGCACCGGAATTTACCGCCAGCGGGATGCCCAATCCGCATTGGGTTCGCGACCATGTGCGCAATCGCCGGGAGTCCGCCGAGTGAGTGGCGGTGACCTTCGCGACAGCCGGTACGCACTGCGTATCCTGCTGGGTTTTTCCGCGCTGGTTGCCCTGCTTGTGGCCCTCATCGTGCTGGCCGCCGCCACGACACTGCCCGGACTGTCGGACTGGGTGGCGGTGACGTTCGATAGCGGTATCGGACTCAAGAACGCCGCGATCGCGGCCGCGGTTGTCAGCGTGACCGTGATGATCATTTTCGCGCTCGC